>JACJYS010000003.1:0-150000 GCA_020635995.1 Chitinophagales bacterium
TTATTGAAAATTTGGTTAGTAAGTACAATTTAAACCAATTTCATATAGTGGGCAATTCTTTAGGCGGACATATTGGCTTGGTATATGCCATTAACAATATAAACAAAGTAGCTTCTATAACACTTACAGGTAGTTCCGGTCTTTTTGAAAACTCGCTGGGAGGTAGCTATCCAAATAGGAAAGATTATAATTTTGTAAAAAAGAAAACAGAAGAAACTTTTTATGATGCTAAAAATGCCAGTAAAGAATTAGTAGATGAAGTATTTGAAACGGTTAATAATAGAGAAAAAGCACTAAGAACTATTTCCTTGGCTCGGTCGGCAGTTAGGCATAATTTAAGAAGTGAATTATATAAAATAACCTGCCCTGTAAATTTAATTTGGGGCAAAGAAGATACAATAACGCCTCTGTTTGTGGCAGAAGAATTTAAAAAATTACTACCCAATGCTCAATTAAATATAATAAATCAATGCGGACACGCCCCTATGATGGAGCAACCCGAACAGTTTAATAATTATTTGGAGCAGTTTTTGAATACATTAAATAAAAAGGAGCAAAAGTGTTAGCTAAATTTGCCATAGAAGAAAGTATTCCTTATCTAAAACTAACCGATGAAATAGGTTTTGCTTTAGACTTAATGGAAGAATACAAACAAGAACATCTACCTGTAGTAAAAGGTAAAAAATTAATAGGTGTGGTATCTGAGCAGCAACTTTTAGATGCTACGGAAGAAAAAACACTTGCCGATTTTAAATTCCCATTTACAAAAATAGCGGTAAATGAAAATGCTCATCTTTTTGATGCCATGAAAGCAGGCTACGAATGCAATAGCAGTGTGCTTCCGGTAGTAGATGACAATGAAAATTATAAGGGATTAATTTCGCCTAAAAGTTTATTGATAAAGCTGTCAGAATTTAACTTTGCCAGCGAAATAGGCGGTATTTTTGTCATAGAACTTAATGCCAATGACTATTCTTTAGCAGAAATAGCTCGTTTGGTAGAGTCTAATAATGCATCTATATTATCAATAGCAACTGCAAAATTAGCCGACATAAACAAAATACAAGTTACGGTAAAAGTAAACACATTAGATCTTACCTATATTATAGCCACTTTAGAGAGATACGAATACAACATAACGTATATATTTCAGCACACGGAGCAATTAGACCACTTAAAAGAACGCTATAATGAGCTAATGAACTACATGGATATGTAATTTTGTAGTGAAATAGTTTTTCGGCATACTTATTGCTAAAAATGTAGTACAATATTTATTAACCATTAAAAACAAAATTTAAACTATGGGATTATTTCAATTTGTAAAAAACGCTGGTGCTAAATTATTCAAAAAAGAAGAAAAAGTTTCTGAAGAAGATAAAACAAAAGCACTTTTAAACCACATTAGAGGTTTTAATTTAAGAACCGAAGGCGTAACTGCCTCATTAAGTGGTGCTACGGTAACGCTTAGTGGCACTGTAGATACACTACAAGAAAAAAATAGAATTATAATGGCTGCCGGAAACATAGACGGTGTTGAAGCAGTACAAGATAATATTACTATAGAAGAAAAAGTAGAAGTAAAAGAAGACGAGCAACAATTTTATACCGTAAAATCTGGCGACTACTTGTCTAAAATAGCTAAGCAAGTTTATGGCGATGCTAACAAATACAATATTATTTTTGAAGCTAACAGACCTATGCTTTCTGATCCGGATAAAATTTACCCTGGTCAAAACTTAGTGATACCAAGATTAAGCTAAAATATAATAATAGCTAAATGTAAAAAGTCCTTTCAAAAAAATGAAAGGACTTTTTTTATCTTATATCCAAAAACCTGTTTAGTAGTTGCTTACCAAATACTCTATATAGTGTGGCAATTGTGTGCCTAAATAATAAGGTAAGTTTAATAACTTAAATGCTTTTTTTTGATTAGGTGTACTATGGTCTTCTATTGAAAAAACTCCACCATATATTCTAATAGCGTAATGGTGGTTGCTCCTTTCAACAAATTCATGTAGCGATTTAAGCGAACCGGTTGCTCCGGATTTAATTTCAATAGGAATAATTTTGTCTTTGTATTGAATAACCAAATCCACTTCGGCTTGCGATTGTGCTTTTTCTCTTACCCAAAAATTAGGTTTGGGATTGTTTATTGTGTTTAAAGATATAATTTCTTGGGCTATTATGTGAGGTATAATTGCTCCTTTGTATGCTTTGCTTAAATCATTTAAGGATAATAATTCTGTTTGTATTTTTAGGTCATAGTTTACCAGTCCGGTATCTAAAAATTGTAATCTTGGCGATTTTTTTATATCCGGCTTTATGGGTACTTCTATATCTGTGGTAGGATATATTAATTGAATAATATTAGCAGCATCTAAGTTTCTAAATGCTTCGCCAACTTCTCTAGATTTATAATTTGAATTTCCAAAATGTTGAAATTTTACTCTTTGATCAATATATAGAGAAGAAACATTCATTATGTGTTTTATTACATTTCGTTCTGTTTGGTTATTGGTATATTTTTCTATATCATTTTTGTAGCTGGCCCAAATACTTTCATAAATTTTTGGCAGATCAGAAATGCTTTCATTTTCAATATAGCTTTTTACAATTTCGGGCATGCCTCCAATTATGGCATAGGTGTTAAATAAGTTAAGTAACGTTTTGTGTGCAAATTCTTTTATGGGCAACTGATGAAGTGCTTCATAAGCCTGTTTTTGGTTAAGGGCTAATAAAAATTCCGAAAAATTTAGTGGATGCAAATAGAGATACTCAACTCTGCCAACAGGAAAACTTTTTATTGTTTTAATTGAAAACTCAAGCAAAGAGCCTGCTGCAATTATATGAATTTGAGGAATTTCTTCGTAAAAATAGCGAAGTTGTTGAATGGCTTTAGGCGATTCTTGTATTTCATCTATAAATAGTAGCGTATCTTCAGTATTATTATTGGTAATGTTATATTCAAAAAACAAAGCATCTTTTATTGTCTGTACACTATCATAATCATTAAAAAAACGGACATCACTTGCTTTTTCAAGGTTTAGTAAAATAGCATGCCTAAACGTTTTAGAAAAATGCTTAACAAGCGTAGTTTTACCTACTTGTCTTGCTCCTCTTAAAATAAGCGGTTTTCTGTTGTTAGAAGATTTCCATTCCTTTAATTTATTGCTGATATGTCTTTCAATTTTCAAAATAATATTTCTTTCTACTCAGCAAAGATATAAAAAATGTAACAAAATAAGGAGTGTTTTTTAAATTATTTGTAACAAAATAAGGGGTGTTTTTTAATTTTATTGTAACATAATAAACTATGTTTTCATATTTTTTTGTAACAAAATAAGCCCTAACAAAGAATTGTTTATTGTAATAATTCAAAAAATAGTTTAGCCTATTTTGTGTTAACAATTGGTATTACCTCCTTTAAAAAGAAAAGTCCTTGCAAAATTTGCAAGGACTTTAAACTTAATTATAATAAAAACAACTTACTCTTCCATATCAACTGACTCAGAGATATTCAACTCTTGAAATTCTCCTTCCTCAGTTACTATAAGTGAATTGAATTTTCTTAATCCTGTTCCCGCAGGTATTTTTTGACCTACAATAACATTCTCTTTTAAACCGTCTAAGTAATCAACTTTAGCTGCTATAGAAGCTGTACTTAATACTTTTGTTGTTTCTTGGAACGATGCCGCAGAAATCCAGCTATAAGTACTTAATGATGAACGTGTAATACCTTGTAATATAGGTGTAGCCGTTGCCGGAATTACATCTCTATATTCAATTGCCTTTTTATCATCTCTTTTTAAAGCTGAGTTTTCTTCTCTTACTTGTCTTAAGCTTACTATTTGTCCTTTCTTCATTTTTGTAGAATCTCCGGCATCTTCAATGAATTTTTTATCGTAAATTCTATCATTTTCAGCTAAAAATTCTATTTTTTCTACTTTCTCGCCTTCTAACAAATCAGTATCTCCTTGCTCTAAAATTTCCACTTTGCTCATCATTTGACGAACAATTACTTCAATATGCTTATCGTTAATCTTTATACCTTGCATACGGTAAACTTCTTGCACCTCATTAACAAGATATTCTTGAACGGCAGTAGGTCCTTTAATATTTAATATATCTAAAGGCGTAATTGCTCCGTCAGATAAAGGCATTCCGGCTTTCACAAAGTCATTTTCTTGAACTAAGATGTGCTTAGAAAGTTTAATTAAATATTTCTTTCTTACACCTTCTTTAGATTCAACTACTACTTCTTGATTACCTCTTTTTATACCTCCAAAAGAAACAACACCGTCTATTTCTGAAACTACAGCAGGATTTGAAGGATTTCTTGCTTCAAATAACTCGGTTACTCTTGGTAAACCACCCGTAATATCTTTCAAGTTTCCTTGTTTACGTGGTATTTTAGCTATAATCTGTCCTTTCTTAATTTCCTGTCCGTTTTGAACTGAAATGTGTGCTCCCACAGGCAAGTTATAAACCATAGGTTCTTCTTTGCCTTTGCCAACTATCTGCAATGCAGGTATTTTTTTCTTATTCTTAGATTGAATAATTACCATTTCGGTATAACCTGTTTGCTCATCCATTTCTTCTTTAGCAGTTACATTGTTTAAAATATCAACATACTCTACTTTTCCCGAAACGGTAGAAATAATTACATTGTTAAATGGATCCCATTGGCATACTAACTGCCCTTTTTCTACTTCTTGTCCATCTTTAACAGATAAAATAGCACCATAAGGAACATGGCTTGTACTTAAAATTTTGTTATTATCTTTTCTTAAGAAATTAATTTCAGAAGTACGACCTATAACTATTTCTTGCTTTTCGCCATCGTCATTTACATGCTCTATTGTTCTAACGCCATCAAAAGAAACAATGGCATTATATTTTGCATTTACTTGCGATTCTGTAGCTGACGTAGCAGCAATACCACCCACGTGGAAAGTACGAAGTGTTAACTGTGTACCCGGCTCTCCAATTGATTGAGCTGCAATAATTCCTACTGCATCTCCAGCTTCGGCAGTTCTATTGGTAGCTAAATTTCTACCATAGCATTTAACACAAACTCCTTTTTTAGATTCACAAGTTAATACAGAACGAATTTCTACGCTTTCTATACCTGCATTACTTACTGCTTGAGCTAAATCGGCAGTAAGTTGCTCACCCGATCTAACAATAATTTCGTCAGTTTCAGGATGATACACATCATGTAAGCTGTATCTACCCACTATTCTTTCGTGCAATGGCTCTACAACTTCATCATTATCTTTTAAATCAAAAGTTTCTATACCTCTTAATGTACCGCAGTCTTCTTCAGAAATAACTACATCTTGAGCTACGTCAACTAATCTTCTTGTTAAATAACCTGCATCGGCAGTTTTTAAAGCCGTATCCGCCAAACCTTTTCTGGCACCGTGAGTAGAAATAAAGTACTCTAATACTGAAAGTCCTTCTTTAAAGTTGGCTAAAATTGGGTTTTCAATTACATCTCCACCTTCTTCTGCTCCAGATTTTCTCGGTTTTGCCATTAATCCTCTTAAACCACCCAACTGCTTAATTTGCTGCTTAGAACCCCTTGCTCCACTATCTAACATCATATAAATAGAGTTAAAGCCTTGCTTATCTTCTGCTAATTGATCCATTAACGCTGAGGTTAATCTATTGTCAGCTCTTGTCCAACGGTCAATAACCTGATTGTAACGCTCACGGTCTGTAATTAAACCGTTTTCGTATTTTTCAGTTATCTCATCTACTTGCTTTTGAGCTTGCTCTAAGAAACCTTCTTTTTCGTAAGGAATAATTACGTCTCCAATATTAAATGACAAACCACCTTTGAAAGCCGATACGAATCCTATTTCTTTAATATTATCTAAGAACTCTACAGTTGTTGGTACGTCTGTTAAATCTATAATTTCTCCAATTACGTTTTTCAAAGCACGCTTAGTCAACAACATATTAATGAAACCTACTTTTTCCGGTACTTTTTCATTAAATAAAATACGACCTACTGTAGTTTCTATTAATTTATTTACAATTTTATCGTGTTCTCTAACATTAGCTTTTACTTTAACCCAAGCATGCAAATCTACTTTACCTTCGTTGTAAGCTATTATTGCTTCTTCGGCAGAATAGAAAGCTAAACCTTCTCCTTTAACTTTTTCAGTTTCTGTAGAACGTTTTACATTAGTTAAATAGTAAAGACCCAAAACCATGTCTTGCGAAGGCAAGGTAATAGGCGTTCCATTTTGAGGGTTCAAAATATTATGCGAAGAAAGCATTAACATTTGAGCTTCTAAAATAGATGCGTTACTTAAAGGTACGTGAACCGCCATTTGGTCACCGTCAAAATCCGCGTTGAATGCTGTACACACTAACGGGTGCAATCTAATAGCTTTACCTTCTATTAATTTAGGTAAAAATGCTTGAATAGACAAACGGTGAAGTGTAGGAGCTCTGTTTAATAATACAGGGTGTCCTTTTAGTATGTTTTCTAAGATATCCCAAATAACTGCATCTTTTTTATCTACCAATTTTTTAGCAGATTTTACAGTTTTCACAATACCTCTTTCTATTAGTTTTCTAATAACAAACGGCTTAAATAACTCTGCCGCCATATCTTTAGGAATACCACACTCATGTAATTTTAAGTTGGGTCCTACCACAATAACCGAACGACCGGAATAGTCAACACGCTTACCTAATAAGTTTTGACGGAAACGACCTTGTTTTCCTTTTAAAACATCACTTAAAGATTTTAAAGCTCTTCCACCTTCTGCTTTTACAGCATTAGATTTTCTTGAGTTATCAAATAATGAATCTACTGATTCTTGAAGCATTCTTTTTTCGTTACGTAAGATTACTTCAGGAGCTTTAATTTCTATTAATCTTTTTAAACGGTTGTTTCTTATTATTACTCTTCTGTATAAATCGTTTAAGTCTGAACTGGCAAAACGACCACCGTCTAAAGGCACTAATGGACGCAATTCTGGTGGAATAACCGGCAAATAGTCTATACACATCCATTCCGGACGGTTTTCCATATTTTCATTTCCTTGACGTATAGCTTCTACTACTTTTAGTCTTTTTAAAGCTTCTGCTTTACGCTGACGAGAAGTTTCATTAGCCGCTTGAGTTCTTAATTCGTAAGATAATTCTTCTAAATCAATTCTTTCAAGTAATGCTTTTACAGCATCGCCACCCATTAAAGCTATAAACTTGTTAGGGTCGTCATTTGTTAAATGAGCATTATCTTTATAATCTTCATGATTTATAATAGCTAAATACTCTTCTTCTGTAATTAAATCTAATTTTTCAAGTCTTAAGGTTTCTTCTTCCTCTTTTTCATTTATTATAGTAACTCCGTCAGCTGTTTTACCTGGCTGTATTACGCAGTATCTTTCATAATAAACTATTGATTCTAATGTTTTAGATGAAACACCTAATAAATAACCTATTTTATTAGGTAAAGATTTAAAGTACCAAATATGAACAACAGGAACCACTAATTTAATGTGTCCCATTCTTTCACGTCTTACTTTTTTCTCTGTTACTTCTACACCGCATCTATCACAAACTATACCTTTGTATCTAATACGTTTGTATTTTCCACAGTAACATTCGTAGTCTTTAGTTGGCCCAAAAATTCTTTCGCAAAACAAACCGTCCATTTCCGGCTTGTAAGTACGGTAGTTTATGGTTTCTGGCTTTTTAACTTCGCCAAAAGAACGTTCTAAAATTGAATCTGGAGATGATAAACAAATGGTTATTTGTTTAAAATCATTATTTGTAAGTCTATCTTTTCTTACAGTCATTTTTTAACCTCCGAAGTTATTAAGTTATTTAATTAATCAAATTTCAAATCTAATGCTAAACCTCTCAACTCATGTATCAATACATTGAAAGATTCAGGAATGTTTGGTTCTGGTATGTTTTCGCCTTTTACAATAGCTTCATAAGCTTTAGCTCTACCTACTATATCGTCAGATTTTACGGTTAGTAATTCTCTTAAAATATTAGATGCACCAAAAGCTTCTAATGCCCATACCTCCATTTCTCCAAAACGCTGACCACCAAACTGTGCTTTACCACCTAAAGGCTGCTGCGTAATTAATGAGTAAGGACCAGTAGAACGAGCGTGCATTTTATCTTCAATCATGTGGCTTAATTTAAGCATATAAATTACACCCACTGTTGTTTTTTGGTCAAAACGCTCGCCTGTTTCTCCATCGTATAGGTAAGTTTGTCCTAACTCCGGCAAGTTTGCTTTTTCTACTTCTGCTTGTATTTCGGCAACTGAAGCACCATCAAAAATTGGAGTAGCATATTTTAAACCTAATTTTTCTCCTGCCCAACCTAATACAGTTTCATATATCTGTCCTAAGTTCATACGAGAAGGTACACCTAATGGATTCAAAACTATATCTACTGGCGTTCCGTCTTCTAAGAAAGGCATATCTTCTTCCCGTACTATACGTGCTACTATCCCTTTATTACCATGACGTCCTGCCATTTTATCTCCTACTTTCAATTTACGCTTTTGAGCTACATACACTTTAGCTAATTTTAATACGCCTGTAGGCAATTCATCTCCTATAGTTAAATTAAATTTCTCTCTACGCAATCTACCGGCATCTTCATTAATCTTTATATCAAAATTGTGTAACAATTTCTTGATTAATTCATTAGTTTCATCACTATTTGTCCAACCACTTGGGTTTACCATTTTGAAGTCTATTTCATTAATATTCTTCATAGTAAACTTAGTGCTCTTAGATATTACATCTTCATTATAATGATTAATAACTCCTGCTGATGCTTTACCGCCTATTAATTTGTATAATTTTTCAACTAATACAGCTCTTAAATCGCTTTCTCTTTTTGCAAATTCAGCTTCTAATTTGTCTATTACTACTTTTTCTTTAGCTTTTGTAGTTTTATCTTTAGTAGCTTTGGCAAATAAGTTAGTGTGCATTACTGTACCTTTAGTGGCAGGAGTAGCTTTTAATGAAGCATCTTTTACATCGCCTGCTTTATCACCAAATATGGCACGTAATAATTTTTCCTCCGGAGTAGGATCTGTTTCTCCTTTTGGAGTAATTTTTCCTATTATTATATCTCCTTCTTTTATGGTAGCACCTGTTCTTATTATACCATTTTCATCTAAATCTTTAGTAGCTTCTTCACTAACGTTAGGAATATCTGAAGTTAATTCTTCTTCTCCTAATTTAGTATCTCTAACTTCTAATTCATATTCTGAAATATGAATGGAAGTAAATACGTCATCTTTAACTACTCTTTCAGATATAACGATAGCATCCTCAAAGTTGTAACCTTTCCATGGCATAAACGCCACTTTTAAGTTTCTTCCTAAAGCTAACTCGCCATTATCCGTAGCAAAACCTTCGCAAAGTATTTGTCCTTTTGTAACTCTATCACCTTTTCTTACTAAAGGTTTTAGGTTAATACAAGTACCTTGGTTTGTTCTAATGAATTTTTGTAGTTTGTACGATTTTTTATCGTCATCAAAACTAACTAAACGTTCATTTTCAGAACGGTCGTATCTAACTATAATTTCTGTAGCATCTACATATTCTACCACACCTTCGCCTTCTGCATTTACTAAGTTCATTGAGTCAGCAGCCACTTTGCCTTCTATCCCTGTTCCCACTATTGGAGATTCAGGACGCATTAAAGGCACAGCCTGACGTTGCATGTTTGACCCCATCAAGGCACGGTTAGCATCATCATGCTCTAAGAAAGGAATTAAAGATGCAGAAACTCCAACTATTTGGTTAGGAGCTACATCCATATATTCCACTTCGTCTGGTGTTAAAATAGGGAAATCACCTTGGTGTCTTGATTTGATTCTATCTGAAACAAATTTTCCGTTTTCAGTAATTTCGGCATTTGCCTGTGCTATTCTCTTATTGTCTTCTTCAGAAGCTGTTAAGTAAATATGGTCTTTTAAATCTACTTTACCACCGTGTACTTTATGATAAGGTGTTTCTATAAAACCCATATATGATATTTTGGCGTGTACTGCCAAAGTAGAAATCAAACCAATGTTTGGTCCTTCCGGTGTTTCAATAGTACATAAACGACCATAGTGAGAATAGTGTACGTCTCTAACCTCAAATCCTGCACGTTCTCTTGATAAACCTCCGGGACCTAATGCCGATATTCTTCTTTTATTAGTAATTTCGGCTAAAGGATTCGTTTGATCTAAAAATTGAGATAATTGGCTGGTACCAAAAAATGAGTTAATTACAGAAGATAATGTTCTTGCATTTATCAAATCTGTAGGTGTAAATACCTCATTATCACGCACGTTCATTCTTTCTCTAATAGTACGTGCCATTCTTGCTAAACCAACGCCAAACTGAGCATAAAGCTGCTCTCCTACTGTTCTTACACGTCTGTTTGCTAAGTGGTCTATATCATCAACCTCAGCTTTTTGGTTACTTAAATTAACCAAATATTTAACTATTGAAATAATATCGTCTTTAGTTAAAACTTTTATTTCAACAGGAATATCTAAGCTTAGTTTTCTGTTTATTTTATATCGCCCTACATCTCCTAAATCATATCTTCTGTCTGAGAAGAATAATTTATCAATAATACCTCTTGCAGTTTCATTATCTGGTGGATCTGTACCTCTTAACTGACGATAAATGTGAGCCAATGCTTCCGGCTCTGAGTTTGAAGTATCTTTTTGAAGTGTATTGTAAATAATAGCAAAATCGGCAGAAGTTTCCTCTTTTTGCAAGATTACGCTTTCTACTTCATTAGATAAAATTAATTCTAACTCATCTTCGTTAATTACAATATCTCTTTCAAGTACTATTTCATTTCTTTCAATAGAAACCACCTCTCCCGTATCTTCGTCCACAAAATCTTCTATCCAAGTTTTTAATACACGAGCGGCTAATTTTCTACCTAATATATCTTTATGATTTTTCTTTTTAGTTAAATCTACTTCATCAGCTAAATCAAAAATCTTAAGTATGTCTTTATCTGTATCGTAACCTATAGCTCTTAAAAGCATAGTTACAGGAAATTTCTTTTTTCTGTCAATATACGCATACATTACGTTATTGATGTCTGTAGCAAACTCCATCCAAGCACCTTTAAACGGAATTACTCTTGCAGAGTATATTCTTGTACCATTTGGATGATAGTTTTGAGCAAAAAATACGCCTGGAGAACGGTGTAACTGCGACACAATTACTCTTTCTGCACCATTTACTATAAAAGTACCTTTAGGTGTCATATAAGGGATATTCCCTAAGAAAACATCTTGTACTATGGTTTGGAAATCAATATGTTCTTCATCATTACAAGACAATCTTAATTTTGCCTTTAATGGAACACTGTATGTCAATCCTCTTTCTTGACACTCTTCAATTGAGTAGCGTGGTGGATCAACAAAATAATCTAAAAATTCAAGCTCAAATATATTTCTTGCATCAGAAATTGGAAAGTTTTCTTGAAAAACTTTAAACAATCCTTCGTTTGCTCTGTTTTCAGGTGTTGTTTCTAATTGTAAAAATTCTTGAAAAGAAGCTACCTGTATATCTAATAAATTTGGAGACTTTACATTCAAATTAACTGTTCCGAAATTTATTCTCTTAGGTAGTGTAGTTGATTTGCCAGCCATTAAATTTTTTGTTTATGTTTAAAATAGGTTAAGGCTTGTCCGAAAATCGGACAAGCCTATAATATGTGTAGAATTAAGAATTACTTAATTTCTACGTCTGCACCAACTTCCTCAAGTTTAGCTTTTACAGAATCAGCTTCTTCTTGAGAAACTTTTTCTTTAATAGCTTTAGGTGCACCATCTACTAATTCTTTAGCTTCTTTTAAGCCTAATCCTGTGATTTCTTTTACCACTTTTACTACGTTTAATTTTTGACCACCTGCAGCGTTCAAAATTACATCAAACTCAGTTTGAGCAGCAGCACCGGCATCTCCGCCAGCAGCAGGACCAGCAGCAACAGCTACAGCTGCAGCAGCAGGCTCAATTCCGTACTGATCTTTTAATACGTCAGCTAATTCTTTTACTTCTTTAACAGTTAAGTTTACTAACTGCTCTGCTAATTCGCTAATATTTGCCATTTTAATAGTTTTTTTTAAAATTTTTGTTTAATAATTTTTGTTACTCTTTTTCTGATAGTGTTTGTAAAATTCCATGAATTTTAGTTCCACCTGAACTTAAAGCTGAAATTAGGTTTACAGCCGGAGCTTGTAATAAACCAATAACATCGCCAATAAGTTCTTCTTTTGATTTAAGACTTGCTAATTCGTTTACGTATTGGTCGCCAATATAAAAACTGCCTTCTATGAAAGCACCTTTTAATACCGGTCTCTCACTATCTTCTCTAAATTTCTTAATAACCTTTGCAGATGCACTGGCTTCTTCAGAATACATTAAAGAAGTAGGTCCTTTTAATAAAGGAATTAACTGGTCAAAATCATTTTCGCTTGCTTCTAAAGCCTTTTTAAGCAATGTATTTTTTACAACCTTAATTTTTACACCTTTTTCAAAGCATAAGCCTCTAAGTGCATTAACTTTTGCAACGTTTAAAGTTGAAGAGTCTGCTAAATAGAAACTATTTAAGCCTGCAATTTGCTCGGTCAGACTTTGAAGCTCATTGTTTTTTTCTTCTCTTGTCATAATTAAATACCACTTATAGATTTAGAATCAATCGGAATACCCGGACTCATTGTACTTGCCATCGTTATGCTTTTGAAATAAGTTCCTTTTGCAGTTGATGGCTTCATTTTTGATAGAGTAACTATCAATTCTTTGGCGTTGTCTTTAATTTGTTCACCGCTAAAAGACACACGACCGATGGAAGCATGTATGATACCAAACTTGTCTATTTTAAATGCTATTTTACCGCCTTTTACTTCGGTTATAGCTTTAGTCAAGTCTGTCGTAACTGTACCTGATTTAGGGTTTGGCATTAAGTTTCTTGGACCTAACACTCTACCTAAACGAGCAATTTTAGGCATAACGCTTGGTGTAGCTATTACTACGTCCACATCTGTCCAGCCTTGCTCTATTTTTGTAATAAATTCATCTAAACCAACATAATCGGCTCCTGCTGCTTTTGCCTCATCTTCTAAATCTGGTGTGCAAAATACTAATACTGATTTTGACTTTCCAGTTCCATGAGGTAAAGATGCTGTTCCTCTTATTGCTTGGTCAGCTTTTTTAGGATCTACTCCTAATTTCACATGTAAATCTACAGAAGCATCAAATTTGGTAGTGTTCACTTCTTTTACCAATTGAGATGCATCATCTAAACTGTAGATTTTGCCTTTCTCTAACTTTTCAGCTAAAGCTTTTCTTTTCTTTGTTAACTTTGTCATATTTCAATTTTATGAGGTACTAATGCATTTTATATGCTCCCTCTGTTAAAAATCTTTTTAATTATGCCCACGGAGCTTTACCTGTTACAGTAAATCCCATACTACGAGCTGTTCCTGCTACCATTTTCATAGCAGATTCTATTGTAAATGCATTCAAATCGGGCATTTTTATTTCTGCTATTTCTTTCACTTGATCCCAAGTTACTTTTGCTACTTTATTTCTATTAGGTTCTGCTGAGCCTTTTTTAGCTTTAGCAGCTTCCATTAATAAAATTGGAGCCGGAGGCGTTTTAATGATAAATGAAAAAGATTTATCCTTGAAAACTGTGATTTCAACAGGTAAAACTTGTCCGGGTTTATCTTGAGTTCTTGCATTAAATGCTTTACAAAACTCCATAATATTAACACCTTTAGCACCTAAAGCAGGTCCTACCGGAGGAGCAGGATTTGCCTGTCCACCTTTCACTTGCAACTTAATAAAGCCTTCTATTTCTTTTGCCATTTTTTATGAAACTTTTTCTACTTGTAAGTAATTCACCTCTACCGGTGTTTTTCTTCCAAATATTTTAACAATAACTTTTAATTTTTTCTTTTCGTCATAAATTTCTTCTATAGTTCCTGTAAAATCATTGAAAGGTCCATCAATTATTTTTACAGTTTCATTTACTAAATAAGGCTCAGTTATGGTTTCGTCTGTTTCGTCCATAGCATCTACCTTACCTAATAATTTATATACCTCTGACTGACGAATTGGGTCAGGGTTTTTTCCTCCTAAGAAATTTATTACATTTGTAGTAGTAACAATGTGTTGAATTATTTCTCCACTAAATTTGCTAGCTACTGCTTCTATATAAATATATCCGGGAAACAAGTTTCTTTCTTTTATAACTTTTTTCCCTTTATTTATTTTATATACTTTTTCTGTAGGAACTAAAATTTGGGTAACAACAGTATCGTATCCCATTCTAGCTAAGTCTAAGTCAAGATATTCTTTTATCTTGCGTTCCTTACCACTTACTACTCTAAGCACATACCATTTTTTTCCCTCTTGCATTTTTTCCTTGTTTGTATTTGCACTCATTTTAATGTCCTAAGGCTTTGTAAATCAAATCCGTTACATTTTTTGATGCCAAATCCATTGCTAAAACAAGAAGTCCTATTATAGCCGATGCTACAAAAACTATAACACCACTATTTTGCAACTCGCCCCAACTTGGCCAAGTTACTTTGTGAACTAATTCTTGGTATGCACCTTCTATATATGATTTTAAACTTTCCATATTAGCTTTTAATCTTTGCACGGGCGGTAGGATTCGAACCCACGACCAATGGTTTTGGAGACCACTACTCTACCAGCTGAGCTACACCCGTATAAATAAGTTTGAGTGTGGGTTTGGGTGTGAGTGTGTGTGGCAAGTGTGATTTTTTTGAAAGAACATATCTTTCTATAAACCGAACCTTTTACACATCTCTACCTTACACTTATACTACACTTTACTTATTCATTATTTCATAATGACACAAAGCAGATCCCGAAAACGGGACCTGCACTTGCATCTTTTATCTTCTTTTTACAGAGTATTACTCTATAATTTCAGTAACTTGACCAGCACCTACTGTTCTACCACCTTCACGGATAGCAAAACGTAAACCTTTGTCCATAGCTACTGGGTAAATTAACTCTACAGTTAATGTTACGTTATCGCCTGGCATTACCATTTCAATGTTTTCCGGTAATGTTACTTCTCCAGTTACGTCTGTTGTTCTCATGTAGAACTGAGGACGATATTTGTTAAAGAATGGAGTATGACGTCCACCTTCTTCTTTACTCAACACGTAAACTTCACATTTGAATTTTGTGTGAGGAGTTATAGAGCCTGGTTTAACGATTACCATTCCTCTCTTAACATCGTTTTTCTCAATACCTCTTAATAATAAACCTACGTTTTCGCCTGCTTCACCTCTATCTAATATTTTACGGAACATTTCAACACCCGTAACAGTAGAAGTTAATTTTTCAGCACCTAAACCTACTATTTCTACAGGATCTCCAGAGTTTATAACACCTCTTTCAATTTTTCCTGTTGCAACAGTTCCTCTACCTGTAATAGAGAAAATATCTTCTACCGGTAATAAGAAAGGTTTGTCTGTATCTCTTTCTGGAGTTGGAATCCAAGTATCTACAGCTTCCATTAATTTTTCTACAGCAGCAACACCGTCAGCTTCACCGTTCAATGCTTTTAAAGCAGAACCTTGAATAACTGGAGTGTTATCTCCGTCAAATTCGTAGAAACTTAATAAATCTCTGATTTCCATTTCACCTAATTCTAAGAATTCAGGGTCATCTACTAAATCTACTTTGTTCATGAATACTACTATTCTTGGAACACCTACCTGACGAGCCAATAAGATGTGCTCTCTTGTTTGAGGCATTGGTCCGTCTGTAGCAGCAACCACTAATATAGCTCCGTCCATTTGAGCAGCACCCGTTACCATGTTTTTAATATAGTCAGCGTGACCAGGACAGTCAACGTGAGCATAGTGTCTGTTGTCTGTTTGATACTCTACGTGAGCAGTATTAATAGTGATACCTCTTTCTTTTTCTTCAGGTGCACCATCAATTGAATCATAATCTTTTTTCTCAGCATAACCTTTGTTAGATAATACAGAAGTTATAGCTGCAGTCAATGTAGTTTTACCGTGGTCAACGTGTCCTATTGTACCAACGTTAACGTGCGGCTTTGATCTTACGAAATTTTCTTTAGCCATTTTTTTTGTTTTTTATTTTTATTTATAATTAAGTTATCTAAATCTTACAAATATTCTAATAGTATAAGCCTTCATAAAAACAAGCACACATTTTTTAAGAGCCAATGATGGGAATTGAACCCATGGCCTCTTCCTTACCAAGGAAGTGCTCTACCCCTGAGCTACATTGGCTTAAATGAGTAAAGCTAAACTAACAAGCCATTTTAAGCTTGATAATTTAAGTAATTATGAGCGGGAGACGAGACTCGAACCCGCGACCCTCAGCTTGGAAGGCTGATGCTCTACCAACTGAGCTACTCCCGCTTAAATATGTGTGAGTGTGGGTGTGGGTGCTGGGTGTGAGAGGATGTTGATGCAAGTTTAAATTTGGGTGTAATTTTATAATTAAAATTACAACACCAATATTTTAACGCACACATCCTTTTCTGAATTTGGCTTATATAAGTAAGTGGTTTAAATTAAACCGTTTCATACTCATAACCAAACTCACACTCAAACACACACTCCTTTATGTGGGGAGAGCAGGATTCGAACCTACGAAGCTTTCGCAACAGATTTACAGTCTGCCCCATTTGGCCACTCTGGAATCTCCCCTCTATATTTAAAAAGAGCCGATGGAGGGATTCGAACCCCCGACCAGCTGATTACAAATCAGCTGCTCTGGCCAACTGAGCTACATCGGCTTTTTAAACTTGAAGGATTGATTGCTTTTTACTTAAAAACAACCAACTTTACACTACTTTTTCAATGAACATTCCGAAACGCTACTGCGAAACGGAGTGCAAAAATAGAGATTATTTTTCAATCTTAAAAACTTATTGAGAACTTTTTTCTATTTTTTAACTGAAAAAGTTTTGAGGTGGCAAATATATGGCTTTAGCCGTAGATATTTTGCTTTTCTTTGTACTTTTTTATCTGTCTTCTCAGCGATTCTGCTGCTAAATCAACAGCGGCTTCAAATGTCTTAGCTGTTTCGGAAGCAAATAATGTTACTCCCGGTACATTCAATTTTATTTCTGTGGTTTTATCTTTAACTTTTTGATGGTTTTCCATTTTAAAATACACATCTGCATCTATTATTTTATCGTAAAATGTTTCAAGTTTACTTAATTTTTTAGCTGTGAAATCTTCTAACTGTTCTGAAATTGAAAATCCTGACGGGTTAAATTGAATGTTCATATATATCTGTTTTTTGTTTTATGATTTTGGATGGGCTTGTTTATACACTTCTTTTAGTCTATCTATACTATTGTGTGTATAAACTTGTGTGGCGGCTAAGCTACTGTGCCCTAATAATTCTTTTATAGCATTTAAGTCTGCTCCTTTATTTAATAAATGTGTGGCAAATGTGTGGCGTAGCACATGAGGACTTTTTACCTCTGATGACCAACATTGTTGCAACAATTTATTAATTACGTCATAAACGCTTTTAGGAGTCATTTGTTTTCCTTTAGTATTTACTAATAGTGTTTCAAATTTATTTTTTTCAAAATGTAAATTCCTTTCATGAATATAGTGTTTTATTTTTTCTAAAACAAATTCGTGCACGGGTATTTTACGTTCTTTTTTGCCTTTGCCTAATACTTTAATATTTTTTAAAGAAAAATCTATATCATTGTCTTTCAGGTTTATAAGCTCCATTCGTCTTATTCCGGTAGCATATAGCAATTCTATAATTAAATTATTTCTTAGTGCAAAAACATCTTCTGCCTGAGGTAAATTATCAAGCAATGTAAGCATCTCTTTTTGCTCTACAAAATGTGGCGTTCTACTTGGCTTTTTTACTATTGGTAGGTTTTGAGCCGGACTATGTGTTATTATATTCTGTTTTACTAAAAACTTATAATAAGATTTAATGGAAGATATTTTTCTATTAACAGTGGCAGGTTCTAACGCCCTATTGAGTTGTGTCATCCACCTTCTTATGTCTTTATTATGTATATCTGTATCGGCTGTTTTTATTTCTTCTAAATAACTTTGAAACTGCAACAAGTCATTCTTATAAGAAACTAAGGTGTGTTCTGAATATCGCTTTTCAAATTTTAGGTGTGACAAAAACTTATCAATGTTCATTAAGTTAAAGTTACGATAGTTTTTGCATTTTTAAAAATAAAAAAGGGAATTGATTTAACAATTCCCTATCTTTTTAAGAAAATTTAGTTTATTTTAATCTAAACCGTGTTCTCTTCTAATTTTTGCACTATAAGCTGCTTTGATACGTTGTTCTCTTTTTACAACAGACGGCTTAGTAAATTGCTGACGCTTTCTTAGTTCTTTAACTATTCCAGCTTTGTCATACTTTTTTTTGTACTTTCTAAGTGCTTTGTCTATTGAATCGCTATCTCTTGCATCTATAATTAGCATAAAACAATACCTCTCTTGTTTTTTTGTTTAAAAATGAGGTGCAAATGTAAAGTATTTTTTCTAATTATACAAACTCTACTTAATTTTTAATTACAATAAATTTTTTATCGTTTACTATTAAATAATAAACTCCAGAATCTAAATTAGAAATATCCAATTTACGAGAATTAGTATCTTTTTCTATATAGCTTATGGTGGTAGAAATATCTCTACCTATGGCATCTATTATTTTTAACATTACAATTTCAGCTTTATTATTTTCTACTGTAATGTAATTTTCGGCTGGATTTGGATATATATTGGTTAAATTAAAATCACTTGAAGTAATATTAATTGATTCAATTTGAGAATAAGAGTATTTTCCGTCAAAGTCTGTTTGTTTCATTCTATAATAAGAAATACCTGCATACGGATGATAATCGTGCTCTATATACTCTATTTTTTCTCGCGAGTTTCCTGCTCCTTTCACGGTTAGCACTGTTTCCCACACTATAGCATCTTTTGAGTGCTCAATGGTAAAATAATCATTGTTAATTTCTGTGGCTGTTGCCCATTTGCACAAAACAGTATTGTCATTTTCTAAAACTGCATTAAAAGATAGGAGTTCTATTGGCAATAAAAAAGTACAGTTGGCTACTCCGGAATCTAAAGCATAGGTGCTGTATGTAGAGGTATAATTTATACTATTTGAATCAGAGCTGGATTTTTGAACAGTATCTGCTAAACCATTACTGCCATAAGGACCGGCTACTACACTATCGGTAGAAATAGTCATATTAGGTACACTTGCTTCTGCCGCATCGGGGCAACCGTCATTATCGCTATCTCTGTCTAAATAATTGGGTATCCCATCTTTATCAGTATCTACATAGCAAGCTCCAAATATTAAATAAAAATCATCAAAATCTATTAAAGTACCACTTGTTAATCCATAAAAATAAATACGAACGGTATATGTGGTATTTAATGCCAATTGATAATCAGTAATGTCTTCATTTTCTCTGCCTACGTTGCTACCTGCTAAGCCATCGTTTGTTGCTTCATTAAGTGTTGCCAAATCTGTTGAAGTAACAAAATTATCAGTAGAAATGCTATATGTAACTGAAAAACCTACTTGATTTATTCTATTTAAAAATCCTACATAATCAATAAATGCTCCATAGGCATTACTGTCTGTAGTAAAGCTAAACTGAATATATTCTCCTATAGTTTTGGCATCTGCCAGCGAAGTGGAGGCTATATTATCTACGTGCATTGATTTAGGAGCGGTTTGCGTTATAGTTAAACCACTGCTTGTGATTTGCGAAATATCTGTAGCAGGCGTATTTACTATACGAACCATATTGAAATTATTGTCTGCTACTAAAAATGTATTGTTAGAATATTGCAACATTGTAACTGGTCCTTGAGATGTAGGTTGTACGCTATCTGGTAAATTAAAATGAGTAGTACAACCTTCTTCTGTGTCAAGTACTCCATCGTTGTCATCATCAAGATCACAAATATCAGTAATGCCGTCTCCGTCCGTATCAGTGTATGTAGAATAAATGGCTGTACACTTACATTCTTTAGAAAGACTTAAACTATCTCTACTACTTCCTAAATTTTGACCACCATTGGCAATTAATGGCACACCTACAGAATCTACCCCACCAATTAGCGTATCATTTTCTATATTACTTGCAGAAAAATTTCCTCCACTCTCTAACGCGTCAGGGCAGCCGTCATTATCGCTATCTGTGTCTAAGTAATCAGGTATTCCGTCACCGTCTGTATCAAGAGTAAAACACTCTTGACCAACTAAGGCTGCTTGACGAAATTGTAATTGTGTGTTTGAACCTCCACCATTAGCATACATTTCTGTAATTTGTATTTCCATTGCCCCCACACTATCATAGGTGTTAGTAAAGTTTAGTACTCCATTAAAATTGGTAGGAATATTAGTGAAAGTTTCAGTTCCTAAAATATTACCAGCAGTATCTTTAAGAATTAAATCAAAAGAATGAATACCGTCTGGAATAGCTGGGCCATAATCATTTATAATGTATATACCATTTACATTAAACAAAGGGGTTACGGTTTCTACACCTAATACTACTGGAGGATTTATTGCATACGTAACTCCTGTTGCACCAGTAATATACCAACCTGTTTGTGTGGCTAAATTACCATTAAATACTTGATCTGGCCCAGTTGAAGCGGCTGCTGTAGGATAGGTGCTTTGATTATTATAAGCAGTTGCTATATCATAATATTGCGTACCTATTAAGGTATCAATTTCATTACAATAAAAACCTTCATCAACATCTAAAATACCATCATTATCATTATCAAGATCATACAAGTCCGCTACACCATCACCATCCAAATCCGCACAAGCATCTTTAGTATTATCAATAGCAAAACCATAATTTAATGTTCCATTATAAGAATTTGTGTCTGTAGATGATTGCAAATCATCTGCAAAACCATTACCTCCGTATGGCCCTGCCACTGTATCAACATTTCCTATAACAATATTAACTTCTTTAGCATCATAGCACCCGTCACCATCACTGTCTAAATCTAAATGATTGGGAATACTATCGCCATCCATATCTTCTGAGCATAATGCCTTAGGATATAAACTAGCTGTATATGGCTGTGCTAAATTAAAAATTGCCTCAAAATATCCATTACTATAACTTGTGCCAGACGCACCTAACAATCTATAGTATTTATACTTACCGGTGTTTTGTGTTACACTAAAAACATCTATATCCGGAGTAGGATTGGCTAAATATGTTGCTCCTGTATTTAAGTCTGTCCAGTTTATGTCATCATTACTTCCTTGCAATACAATATTAGCATTATTAAAGGCTCCATAAGTAGTAGCATAATCAAAACTTATATCTGCTAATTCTACTGCTGTCGGAAATTCTACATGATATACTTCTACACCCGTTACTGCCTGAGCATTAGCAAAACGAGTGTTACTTACTGCTGTTTCAACACCGTCTATACTCATCTCTATGGTATATGCTGTACTAAACATATTCAAATCTGTACTTACGTTTATCAGGGATATTCTATTTCCCGATGTAAACTCAGCTTCCGTATAAAAACAACTCGGACTTTCTATTGCATCTACTATTCCATCATTATCATCGTCTATATCAATAGAATTAATAATTCCATCTCCGTCTAAATCATCACTAAGTCCATATTGAGCATATAACGGAGATGAAATTATATTCAAACCAACTAAAAAATATATTTTTCTCATAGATTATTTTTTTACATCAATACTTTGTTAAATAATTAAAATATTATTAATGTATTGATTATTATAAACTTTTGAGAAACAAAATTATTTAGGATTTTACAGGGGAAATTTGACTTACATCAAAAAATCATACCTTTTTATGTGAGAGCTCTTTTCTTACTCTACTTAAACTTTCTTGAGCAATACCCAAATAAGAAGCTATCATACCTAAAGGAACTCGTAATGATAAATCTGGGTATATTTTTATAAATTGAAGATACTTATCTTCCGCATTAAGACTTAATAGAAATAAAATTCGGGTGGTTAAATGTTCAATATGGTTTTGTAAAAGCCTATAATGAAACTTATTGAATGTTGGATATTTCTTATGCAATTTTAAAACTAACTCTTCATCAAAAGAAATAACTTTAGCTTCTTCAATACTCTCAATATAGTATTTAGACGGGTTTCCTAAAAATACGGCTTCCCTTTCTGCTATCCACCAATTTTCCGGAGCAAACTGAATAACATGCTTTTTCCCTTCTGTATCAATTGAATATTTAACCAATAAACCTTTCCCTACCCAAAATATATCTTTTAGATAGCCACCTTCTTTAAGTAAAAAAGACCCTTTAGGTATAATTTGATATTTACATCCATCTATAAATTCCTCTACAAAATCATAATCAACCCCATCAATTTTGCCTAAATATTCTGAAAATTCCTTAAACATGATTTATTTTAAAATTAATATTTAATATATATTTACAAGATGCAAATGTATAGTATTAGTTTCTTATCGTTACTATCTTTTTTGTAACTTTAATCACATTGCAAATGATTGATTATCAATTAATAATCAATTATACTAATAAATAAAAGGGGGTATATAAAATAAAGAATTAAACTAAACAAAATATGAATAAAGCTACTTTTTAATAGTACAATCCATTAATACAGTTGAAAAAAGGTATTAGTAAAAAGTACAGGTTTTAATCTCTTAACACTTGTCTTGATATAACCAACTTTTGTATTTCGCTGGTACCTTCGCCTATAACCATAAGGCGTGCATCTCTTAAATATTTTTCGGCAGGATAACCTTTTGTGTAGCCATTGCCTCCCATTATTTGCATGGCACGGTTTCCGTTTCTTACCGCTAATTCAGAAGCATAATATTTAGCAAAAGCTCCTTCTTTTGTAATATTTTCTCCTCGGTTTTTCATATCCGCAGCTTGCATACATAGTAGCTCCGCTGCTTCATTTTCTGTAGCCATATCTGCCAGCATAAAAGAAATAGCTTGAAAACTTGCTATAGGTTTGCCAAACTGCTCACGCTCTTTTGCATACGCTACAGAAGCATCATAAGCTCCTTTAGCCACACCTAAAGACAATGCCGCAATAGATATTCTACCTCCGTCCAAAACTTTCATGGCTTGCTTAAAGCCCTGCCCTTCTGCTCCTATTAAATTTTCTGCGGGAACTCTTACATTATTAAAATGTAACTCGGCAGTTTCGCTGGCACGCACACCCACTTTGTCGGTTATTTTAACAGCACTTAAACCTTCCATTCCTTTTTCTATAATAAAAGCAGAAATTCCGTTTGAGTCTAATAATTCTCCTGTTCTTACCAAAATAACATAAACATCGGCACTTAAAGCGTGAGTTATCCATGTTTTCATACCATTAATAACCCACTCATTACCTTCTTTTTTAGCTACGCATTTCATACGCATGGCATCACTTCCTGTATTAGGTTCTGTTAATCCCCATGCTCCTATATGCTCGCCCGAAGCCAACTTAGGTAAATATTTTTTCTTTTGAGCTTCATTGCCATGCTGCAAAATATGCCCGGTGCACAAACTATTGTGTGCCGCTACACTTAAGCCAAAACCACCACACACTCTACCTAACTCGGTAAGTGCTGTAACGTACTCTAAATAACTCATACCGCTGCCTCCATATTCAGTAGGCACCAAAACGCCCAATAATCCAAGTTCGCCTGCTTTTTTAAGCTTGTCAATAGGAAAATGCTCTGTGGCGTCCCATTCATTTCTGTATGGCAACACTTCTTTTTTAGCAAAGTCGCGTGTCATATCCTGAATCATTTTTTGGTTTTCGGTAAGGTTAAAATTCATACTGTTATTTTTTGAGAGTGCAAAAATACAAAAATTTGGTTTTTATACCGCTTAGGAATTTATAATAGTTTTATATCGGCTTCGTCTTATTGTAATAAACATATTTACGCAATGTAAATTAAAATATGCTATAATGCCGTTTTATGATTCCAAATTTATTATCCACCAAAAGGCAATAAAAAAAAGGCAAGTTACTCATATCGCACCGCTACAACCGCCTACCCTTGCTTCGATCAAGACCTGGGGGATTCAGCAGGAGCTGGTCGTATAAGACTTGCCCGAGTGCAAATATACAAAATACACTTGCCAAGTATCAAAATATTAAGCAAGTTTTTTTAGTCTTTATTTTTTTACCGTAATTTGTGGCTTCATATCAAAAACCTAATACTTTAACAATATGTCAGATATAGAGTTTAATAAAAATGAAGATAACATGCGACTAATGGTTGCAGATCTTCGCCATAAAAAAGAACAAGCATACTTAGGCGGTGGCAAAAAAAGCATAGAAAAACATAAAGCCAAAGGAAAATTAACTGCCAGAGAACGCATAGATTTATTGTTAGACGAGAATGCTCCACAGCTTGAAATAGGTACTTTAGCAGGCGATGATATGTATAAAGAATATGGTGGTTGCCCATCGGGAGGTGTAGTGGTAAAAATAGGATATGTGCACAGCAAACAATGCATAGTTGTAGCCAATGATGCCACAGTTAAAGCAGGTGCATGGTTTCCTATTACCGGAAAGAAAAACCTTAGAGCACAAGAAATAGCTATGGAAAACAAGCTACCTATTATTTATTTAGTAGATAGTGCCGGAGTTTTTTTACCTGTACAAGATGAAATTTTCCCCGACAAAGAACATTTTGGTCGTATTTTTAGAAATAATGCTAAAATGAGTAGCATGGGCATAACTCAAATAGCGGCTGTAATGGGAAGCTGTGTGGCTGGCGGAGCGTATTTGCCTATTATGAGTGATGAATCACTTATAGTAGATAAAACCGGTTCTATATTTTTAGCAGGAAGTTATTTAGTAAAAGCAGCTATTGGAGAAGATATAGACAACGAAACTTTAGGCGGTGCTACTACTCATACCGAAATTTCTGGTGTGTGCGATTATAAAATGAAAGACGATAAAGAATGCCTTAAAACCATAAGAGATATTATGGGAAAAATAGGTGATTATGAAAAAGCAGGGTTTAACAGAGAAAAGCCTGCCGAACCTAAAAAAAATCCGAAAGAAATATACGGTTACATAGCTGAAGAAAACGCTAAACCTTACGATACCTTAGAAATCATAGAAAGATTGGTTGACAATTCGGAATTTACGGAATACAAAAAAGGTTATGGCAAAACCATAGTGTGTGGCTACGCCCGAATAGACGGATGGAGTGTAGGTATAGTAGCCAACCAAAGAAGCATTATTAAAACTAAGAAAGGAGAAATGCAGTTTGGCGGTGTTATATACAGCGATAGTGCCGATAAAGCAGCCCGGTTTATAATGAACTGCAACCAAAAGAAAATTCCATTAGTTTTTATGCACGATGTTAGTGGTTTTATGGTAGGTTCTCGTTCTGAGCATGGGGGCATTATTAAAGACGGAGCTAAAATGGTAAATGCTATGGCAAATAGTGTAGTGCCTAAGTTTAGCATTGTTGTGGGCAATTCTTATGGAGCGGGCAACTATGCTATGTGTGGCAAAGCTTATGACCCACGCTTAATAGTAGGCTGGCCAAGTGCCAAAATAGCAGTAATGGGCGGAGCTCAAGCTGCCAAAGTTTTACTGCAAATACAAGTAGCTTCTTTAAAGAAAAAAGGCGAAGAAATAACTAAGGAAAAAGAAGAAGAGCTATTTAATAAAATTAAAAACAAGTACGATAGGACTACCAATCCTTATTATGCTGCCGCCCGATTATGGATAGATGATATTATAGACCCTTTAGAAACAAGAAAAGTAATAAGCATGGGTATAGAAGCCGCTAATCATGCTCCTATTGAAAAAGAATACAGCACAGGAGTTTTGCAAGTTTAGGTTATTTTTTTTGATTGGTATAAGTTTTTATTCATCTTTCTGAGAGCAACGGAGTGAAGCGAAGAATTCCTAATCGGTATTAGGTTGCTTCGTTCGTGCCTCACTCGCGAGGACGTGCTTATCTCGGTTCGTATTTGCAAACGGAGTGAAGCCTATCTGTGGCAAGCAGGCAATCTTATTTGGTTGGTTGCTGATTTGTTTGTTTGAAATTGGAATTATCATAGTTTTATGTATGGGATTCCTACTTTCACAGGAATGTATTTTTTTTGGGAAGAAAAATATCCTTTTAAGATCGGAAAAGGCAAAAATCACTTCCCCCTCTTGTCTTTCCGACCAACGGGAGGAATCTACCTTTTTTTTGAACGTTTGCCTACTTATGTAAGGTATATATTTCACTTCGTTCAATATGACAAGTAAGTGGGGACGAAACATATCTACACAAATATACAAGATAAATACAGAAATAAAAATCTATAATTGTATTTATCTACTAAAAAATAAGAGATAAGTACAGAAATAAAAATCTATAATTGTATTTATCTATGAAAAAATGAGAGATAAATACAATTATAAGCTACTTAATTATTTTAACCAAACCGCCTCCATTGTAGGAATGGTAAGCACCATTATACATAGCTTCTGCTCCTACAGGTCCCATTTTATATACTCCCGGAGAAACGGCACGCACTACATAATAGTACTTTTGAGGTTTATTACTATAAGTTCTGACATCATCAAATATCATTATCCTATCATCTCGTATATCTAACTGGTCGGGGTAAGAGGCATCTTTAATCCACTCTGTGCCCGGCACTTCTGTTATTCTTGAATTTTCTATTTCAAAACCCGCAGGAAGAATATCTGTCAGTACTACGTTTTCTACCGTAGTGTTATAATCAGCTTGTATGCTAATGCCTACTACTATTAAATCATTTTGCTTAAATGTATTGCCTGCTATAGTATTTCCATATCTATCATAAAATGTTTTACGCACTTTTAAATGCTCATCTTCTTCTTTAAAACTGCCATCTTTACTCACGCCCTCTGTTTCCCAAAAATAGTATATGTCGCCCGAGCCTTTAGCCACTATTTCAATTTTCTTATCTTTTAAATCATTTGAACCAAAAGTTAAAGTATTGTCATTAACACTTCCTATTAGTTTTCCATTAGCTCTCACTTCTGCTTCTACATTACTTTGGCTGGCTTTTTTAGCCACTTTACCCAAGGCTAAGAAACTAAACACTCTTTCTTGTGTGTTTAAATATCTATTTGTTTTTAGCTGGCTACTGATATGCTGAGCCATAGTTCCTATGTTTTTATTTTGAGGATCTGTTTCTAAAAGTACATTTAAAGCAATAGATTCATCTCTTAAAGGCGAAGAATATGAACCGCCAAATTCTTTAGCTGTTTGGTCAAAATCAAAAGTATTTGGCATTATGGCATTACCTTTAATTTTATCGCCAGAAAGTGAATATGCTGCGGCTAACATATATTTGCTATCGGCACTTAATAATTGAATGTTTGATTTATAATAATTCATCATGCTTATATCCGGTTTATTGGCTAAAGCTAATACGTATAAGCTATATGCTACTTCTTTAGGTGCTATTTTATATTCTCCACCGCCTACTTTTCTGTAGGTGTAAACTTCCTTCTTTTTCAGCCTGTTTTTTAAATAAGAAAGTATATTATCTTTAAAATTTACATCTACATTATAGCCTGCTTTTTCGGCTTCTATTAAAAAATGAGCAGCATAAGCAGTCGTCCACCAGCTTTCACATTCACAATTATCCCACGTATTTATTCCACCATTATATATTTGTCGCAGTTTTAGCTTATTCATAGCGGTAATAATATTTTGATTGATATTTTCTTTCAAATTTTCATTATACATAGACTTTATCATATCTCTATAATACAACTGTGGGAACACTGCCGAAATAGTTTGCTCGCTACAGCCATAAGGATATCGCACCAAATAATCTAAATCTTTAGCAAACTCTACCATAGGATTTTTACTTACCATCAATTTATAACTAACGGTTTGAGGCAAGTATTTTGAAGCATCTAAATTTAAAGTTACATTTTTACCACCTTGCACACTCCCCGAATTGGAAGACTGCACTAAAGGAACTGCCGGTCTTACCGACATATCTGTTTCTTCGGTAAATGTTTCGCCAAAAGCACTTGCTTTTATGGTTATTTTTCCATTGCCCAGCTCATTTTTAGCATATACTTTAAAATAGGCTACGCCCTCACTATTAGCATCTACATTTAAGGTGGCATTTTTATCTTCTACAATTCCTAAAACTCCGGAAGTAGAAATAGTAGCTTTTACATTTCCTCCTTTTTTAGTAGTATTGCTTAATGTAGAAGAAACATAAGCGGTATCACCAGGGCTTAAAAACCGTGGAATAGTTGAAGAAATTACTAAAGGATCGGCTACAATCATATTTTTTTCGGCAGAGCCAAAAGATTTGTCTTTATGTGCTACAGCCATTATCCTTAAACTTCCCGAAAACTGAGGAATATCTATTTCATATTCGGCATTGCCAAAACTATTGGTTTTAACTAATCCACTCCAATAACTTACTAATTTCACTCTGTCATTTTGGAAAGGATTAACTCTTTTACCCATATCTAATTCCATATCTCCACCTGTTAAGGAAGCTGCACTTATTTCTGGCAATAAATAAGGATAAATATCGTAAGTATTAACCTGCAAAGCTCTTTTTTGATAAAAATAATCGTACGGATTTGGAGTTTTAAAACCACCCACTTGCAATATCCCTTCATCTACTACCGCTATAGTTACGTATGCATTAGATGCTGTTTTTACTTTTATTTTTTGCTTGGTTTTAGACCTTGAACTTTCCACTGCTTCAATGGCTACATCTAATTTTCTTTCTTCTTGTTTTACACTTATAGACTGAAACCCATGGGCCACCGTTAATGGAAATTCTGTAGTCTGATGAGGTTTTATTAATGTGGCAGAAATATAAACGTTAGGCAAAAATTCTTCGGTAATATCTATTGTTAAACTTGCCGAACGTTTATCTGTATTTACATAATAATAATCTAAAACATCTTTGCCCTCTACGGTTACTAACATTTTGCCTTGAAAAGGTGTGTTAAACAATATTTTAGCTTTATCGCCCACTTCATAGGTTTCTTTATCTGTTTCCATAGTAACTTTTCCTTCGTTATCTACTTCAAAAGAAGATAAGTAGGTGTTGCCATATCCATAAGCATAAAAATACTGACTTACATATCTGTCTTTTTCTCCCGGCTTATAAATACGCACTTCGTACTCTCCGGAAACATTAGGTACAAACTTAAAATTTGTAGGGCCATTAATGGCAATTTCCTTATTAACTAATGTTTTTTCTATTTTGTTAGATTCATATCTAAAATAGCTACCCGTTTTATTTAGCACGGTTTGGTATTCATGCTTAATTACTTTTATATTAGCTTTACTATTTACCGATTTTCCATCTTTATTTACAGCAATTAAAGGCATTTTTATTTCAGAATTAGTAGCTAAATAATAATCAAAATAACCTATGCCATAAAAAATATCTTGTGTGTATATTTCTACTGAATTTTTTCTGTTGACAGGTCTTCCTGTTTCATCAAAAACGGTGGTAAAAATATCTGCTTGAAGTAAGCCCATGTTTTCAAATTCTTTATCTAACTTAAAAGTTTCTTTTGCTTGTCCGCTGGCATCTGTTTTCCCTTGTCGCAGTTCCGATTCAAAATATCTATTGGTATTTAAAATATAAAAATCATAATTAGCATAATCTTTAGCATAAAAGTATCGTGTTTTGTAGTTCAATTCTACTTCATAATTTCTATTGGCAGCTGGTGGACCAAATAAATTTTGAGCCGTAACTGAAAGCTCTATATTTTGGTCGTTTATGGTGTATTGTTCTTTATTGACTGTTGTGTTTACCTTAATTCTATCGGGCATAAATTCTTCTACCATCACATTTTTAGAAGCTAATAGCACATTATTAGAAGTATAAACAAAAATAGAATAAACACCTGTTAATGATTCTTTTAAAGTGCTAAAATTGGCATCTACAGAACCTTCTTCATTTAATGTTTTAGTAAAAGTTTTAAGTTTTTTGCCACTCGGGCTCACTATTTCTATTTTTAAAGGCAATTTTCCCGGAGATGCCCAAGTTTGGTTTCTTACCACTGTAGCAAAATTTACCGTTTCGCCAGGACGATAAATATTTCTTTCTAAATAAACAAAAGTTTGTAATCCATTAGGCAAATCTCTATAGCCGCCCACTTCAAATCTTGATGTATTTATTTCTGTATCATACAAATTAATGGCTGTAAAATCTCCATTTTTTTCGGCAGTAATTAAAGCCGGTTTAAAACCACTTATAGTTTTATTTTTGAAAGAAAGTGAAGCACTTCCATCGCTGGCGGTAACAGTTTCTGAAATTAATTGATTGTTTTTGCCATACATTTTAATTTTTATTCCGGCTAAACTCTCGGCAGTTTTTATGGAATTAGCAAAAACTTGTACTTTGTTCATTCCCTCTTTTACTATTAATCCTATATCGCTTAAAGAAAGATACTTGCTATCTCTTACCCAATAATCATCTAAAGACCTAATTTCTATATAATAAATACCGTTGTAGTCTTTTAAAATATCTTCAAAATTTAAAGTAAGAATAGATGAACTGCCTGCTTTTTTTAAATCGGTAGTTTTGATTTCTTTATCATACACTATATCTTTCTCTTGATAACCGTAACCGTAGTAATAATTGTCTGATGTTAATATATTGGACTCATATACTTTGTATATTTTTAATGAAACTTTAGGTACATTTATTATTCTAACCGCCACATTTTTAGCTCCGGCACTTGACAAATATTTGCCTTTATAGTTTTCAAATTCTATACTTGGTTCTAACTCTCCAAAAGCAACATCGCTACTATAATCAAGGTTTAATTTTCCGCCTACTACGCCTACCATTCCTTTTTTAAGAAGCAATTCGTAAGTGGTGGTAACATCAAAATCATTGCTGGTAATAACTAAAGATTTTTCTGTAGTGCTTACTTTAAAATTCACTTTGGGTTTTATTTCTATATATTTTTCCAGCCCTTCTGCTTTTACCGCCTGCGAAGTACTTACCGTTACAGTCCCTGTTTCGCCATTATGGTCGGTTTCTACATTAGATATTTCTATTTTGTATGGCGATTTCAGCATTACTTTATCAAATATTTCTACCTCAGTTTTATTGTTCCCTCCTACAGGTAGCAATCCTTTATTTAAAATAATATCAAAAATATAGTCTTCATCTTTTACACTTAGATTTTTAAATTTACATTTTACATAATAGGTTTCTCCCACACTCTGCAATTCAAAATCCATTTTCTCTCCGTCTTTCTCTATTTTAAGAGCATTAGCTATATCTTTTGCATCTACTTTATGGTTAAACTCCAGTTCTAACATGGCTTGGGTAGCATTACTTTCATCTAAAAACCAATATGCTTCTGATGAATTTAGATTTAATTTTGCGGTATAAAAATTAATTTCTTTAGCTGTTACACTACTAAATTTGTCATTAACATCTGTAATGCTATTGTTTAAAGTAGCTTTAAAATTTGTAGCTGGTGGCAAATATTCCGAGGGCGAAAAAGTAAGTTCATTAGTAGCTGTCCATTTAAACTGCCCTTTTATTTTTGGAGAAAAATCTACATAATTATCTTTATCTAACCATTGCTGTACAATGCTATCGGGAGCTACATTTTGGTCAAAGGTAAAAGTTAAACTTCCCAAAGTTGGTACTTCGCCTTCGGCATTAGTATAGCTTAAATTTATTTCCTGTTTATCTTTACAGGCGGCTAATAACACTATAAATAATAAAATAAGTTTTAAGGAGTTTTTCATAATAGATAGTCTTGAATTTGTTAAGTTTTAAATATCGTCTAAAAGAGATTACTAAAGTAACGGTTTTAACTAAGCTTTGTTACGCTGTTTTGCTATTATTTTTAATATTCCTTCTATTAAATGCTATTTTTCCTATAAATATTAATAAATCTTATGCTACTACAGTGGTAGATGCCAACGGAGAAATACTGTACAGTTTTTTAAGCAAAGACGATAAATGGAGAATGTACACGCAACTTAATGAAATTTCTGACGACTTAAAAAAAGCAATTATCTATAAAGAAGACAGACTTTTTTATTATCACTACGGGGTTAATCCTTTGGCTATTTCAAGGGCATTTTTTAACAATGTAATAAAAGGCAAAAGAACTTCCGGAGCTTCTACCATAACTATGCAAGTGGTAAGATTATTAGAACCCAAGCCAAGAACTTATGCCAATAAATTATTAGAAATGTTTAGAGCCATTCAATTAGAATGGAAATTGAGCAAAGCAGAAATACTACAATTGTATCTTAATTTAGTACCTTATGGTGGCAATATAGAAGGTGTAAAATCGGCAGCGGTACTATATTTTAATAAAATGCCTAATCATTTGAGTTTAGCAGAAATAACCGCTTTAAGTATTATTCCTAATAGACCTTCTTCGCTACAAATAGGCGTTCATAATGAACAAATAGAACAAGAACGCAACAAATGGCTGTTACGTTTTAAAAAAGATAATATTTTTAATAAAAACACTATAGATGATGCTTTAAGCGAACCATTTTTGGCTAAAAGAATAGCTTCTCCTAAAATAGCTCCCCACTTAGCATTTAGGCTAAAACAACAATACCCCGATAGTGCTGTAATACATACTACCATAGAAAAAGACAAACAAATAGCTACTGAAAAACTGGTAAAAACGTACAGCAATAAATTATTGCCGTTTAATATTTATAATACGGCTGTAATAGCAATAGACAATAGGAATATGCAAGTGGTGGCTTATGTGGGCTCTTCCGATTTTTATAGCAATATAGATGCAGGGCAAGTAGATGGAGTGCGGGCTGTACGCCAACCGGGTAGCACTTTAAAACCATTAATATATGCTATGGCTTTTAACCAAGGTACTTTAACTCCTAAAACCATTATGACCGATGTACCTATTAATTATAACGGTTATAGTCCCGTTAATTTTAATCAAGAATTTAATGGATATGTTACTGCCGAAAATGCTTTGTCAAAATCTTTAAATATTCCTGCCGTAAAAGCATTAAACATGGTGGGTGTAAATAATGTAGTAGAAAAACTAATTGCTTGTAATTTTAAAACCATAGAACAGCAAAAAGACCATTTGGGTTTATCGTTAGTTTTAGGCGGTTGTGGAGTAACATTAGAAGAAATGACTGCACTTTATGCATCATTTGCTAACAATGGAAAATATTCTTCGCCAAAATATATAGAACAAGCACAAGATGTGGCATCTATAAAAATTTTAAATGAAGATGTTGTTTTTATGATAGATGAAATACTTACTAAAGTAGAACGACCAGATTTGCCTAACTCGTGGCAGAGTACTAAAAATTTGCCCAAAATATCGTGGAAAACAGGTACTTCTTACGGGCGAAGAGATGCGTGGAGTATAGGTTATGACAATAATTATACTATTGGAGTGTGGGTAGGCAATTTTTCGGGGAAAGGCGTACCCGAACTTACCGGGGCACAAATGGCGAGCCCGCTATTATTTAATTTATTTAATACTTTAGAGAAAAAACCAAATAAAAATTGGCTTAAAGCTCCTGAAAATTTACAGTTTAGAATGGTCTGTCCAGAATCGGGATTACCGCCATCAGAGCATTGCGAACATACCATTATGGACTATTTTATACCGGGCATTTCAAGTAATATGACTTGCCGGCATTTGCAAAAAATATATGTTAGCGAAAATGATAGTTTTTCGTATTGCATGAATTGCCTGCCTACGGCAGGATATAAAGAGGAATGGTTTCCTAATCATCCGATAGAAATGTTGGCATATTTTGAGGAGCACCACATAAACTACACTAAAATTCCAAAACACAACCCGCAATGCACAGCTTTTAACAACTTTAATCCACCACAAATAGCTACACCAAGCAATGGTAATACTTATTATATTATAAAAGAAGAACCCGAAGCTTTAGTGTTAAGTGTTAATGTAGCCAGCGATGTAAAAAAAGTATATTGGTATATTAATAATCAATTTTTAAAAGAGGCAGACAAAACAGAAAAAGTACTGTATTTACCTACTCAAAGTGGGCGTTACAAAATTTCTTGCTCAGACGATAAAGCAAGGAACAGTGATATAGAAATAGATGTAAAAGTGGTGGAGTGAGGAGGATAAGGTAGAGTTTTAAATGAAACGTTATGCTGGTAAAGCAAAGCGAAAAACTCATCTAATATATTTAAAGTTTGTATTGTTATAGAAGGGATTCTTCGGTGTTCGTCCCTCACACCTCAGAAAGACGGATGAAAATTAACGCCACACGTCATGCTGATGGAGCGAAGCGGAAGAAGCATCTATAAATTATCACTATATTTGAGTAATGGAAAGAGGAGGTTGTGTTTATATTCTTACAAATAAAAGTAATAATGTACTTTACACTGGTGTTACAAGTAATTTACAATCAAGGATGTTTGAACACATAAATAAAGTATTTTTAAATAGTTTTACGGCTAAATATAACTGCTACAAATTGGTCTATTACAAACAGTTTTCATCAATTGATGAAGCTATTCAAAATGAAAAATATATTAAAGGAAAGAAAAGAGAATATAAAATTAATCTAATAACTGATAATAATCCAAATTGGAATAATTTATATGAAACAGAAGTTAAATTTTGGTAAGCTTTAAAAAGATTCTTCGTTTCATTTCATTCAGAAAGGCGAATGAAAATTAACACCACATAGCAAAGTGGAAGAAGTATCCAATATATTTAAAATTTTTATTATTACAGAAGGGATTCTTTGGTGTTCGGTTATCACATCTCAGAAAGACGGGTGCAAATTAGAACTATTAAATTATTCGTGGCACGACTTGAAGTCGTGCCACGAATGTATAAAATAATTATCTTTACCTATGCAACACAATAATTTATGGGAAAAGAAAAATCAACTAAAAAAACCACTGTTTCCTTAGTTTTAGGAAGTGGCGGAGCCAGAGGACTTGCACATATTGGCGTAATTAAATGGTTAGAAGCACATAATTTTGAAATAAAATCAATTTCGGGATGCTCTATCGGCTCACTTATAGGAGGTGTGTATGCTGCCGGCAAATTAGACAAACTTGAAGCGTGGATGGTTTCTCTTAAAAAATCAGATGTAACAGCCTTATTAGACATTTCTTGGGGACATGGTGGATTTTTTAAAGGCGAAAGGGTAATTAACACCATGATAGAATTTTTAGAAGATATTCAAATTGAAGAATTACCTATTCCTTATACGGCTATTGCTACGGATATAGCTACTGAAAAAGAAGTTTGGATTAACAGTGGTTCTCTTTTTGCCGCTATTAGAGCTTCCTGTTCTCTCCCACTTTTCTTTACTCCCATAAAAAGTGGTAATGCTATTTTAATAGATGGCGGTGTTTTAAATCCTGTGCCCATTGCTCCTACTTTTAATGATAATACAGACCTAACAATAGCTGTAAACCTTGGTGGAGCTATTATTGAAGAAGAATTAAGAGAAGAAAAGGAAGTAGAAACACAAAATAGTGATGCCGATATTCAAGAAAAATTGAAAAAGTTTTTAGAATCTTTTAATTCAAAAAATGAAAAACCTACAACAAAAATATGGACAATGACCGATGTAGCCAGCAAGGCTTTTGAAACTATGCAAAACAGCATTGCCAGAATGAAGTTAGCTTCTTATCCACCCGATTTAGAAATTGAAATAGCCAGAAATGCCTGTGGGACATTAGATTTTCACAGATCGGCAGAAATGATAGAACTGGGCTACCGAAAAGCACAGCAAGCCTATGATATACTTAATAAATAAACTACTTCATATTTATAATCAGTATTATTCATCTTCCATCAAATCATTTTTAGCAAAAGCCAACGGCAATAACTCTGAAGAGCTATTAACCTTATAAATTTTATTAGATTCCGCCTGCATAATAATAGGAATAGCAAAATTGAATTTGCTTTCTATTTCAAAAATATACTGCCTACATTCTCCACAAGGAGCTGCGGGTTTAAGTTGTTCCTTTTTTAAATTTTTAACCGCCACAGCCAGCATAATAGGTTTAATATTTGGAAACATAGTAGAGGCAGCACTTAAAACCGTTCTTTCGGCACAGATACACGCAGGAAATGCAGCATTTTCCTGATTGCCACCATTTATTATTTCACCATTTTGTAGTAATACCGCTGCACCTACTAAAAAATTAGAGTAAGGAGCATAAGCTTTTTCTTGCCCTTCTTTAGCTTTGGTTAATAATTTTCTTTCTATTTCTTCCAGTTCTAATGGATTGTCAAATACAATTACTTCTGTACTTATTTCAATTTTCCTCATTCAAAAAGAATTAATTTTTTAATAAAGATAAATAACTTTTTTAAAGTTTACCTTCACTTTACTAAAGTGTATATTTGCAACACAAAAACCAAACCAATGAAAAACATCTTATTATTTGGAGCAGGCAAATCGGCTTATTCCTTAATAAAGTACATTTTAGAGCATTTAGAAACAGAAAATTGGCACTTAACTATTGCCGATATGAATCCTCAATTTGTCAATAATCTTTTTCAGCACAATAGATTGAAAGTAGTAGAATTTGATCTAAGTAAAGAAGATTTACAAAAGGAACTTATCAATAAAGCAGATATTGTTATATCAATGTTGCCAGCTACTTTTCATGTGCAAATAGCCAAAACTTGTTTAACCTATGCTAAAAACTTAATAACTCCTTCTTATGTTTCGGAAGAAATGAAAGCTTTAAATACTGAGGCTAAAAATAAGGGACTAATATTTTTAAATGAAATGGGTTTAGACCCCGGCATAGACCACATGAGTGCTAAATATTTTATAGATAAAATTAAAGAACAAGGTGGCATTATTGAAGGTTTTGAATCTTTTACCGGAGGTTTAATAGCTCCGGAAAGTGATAATAATCCGTGGCATTATAAATTTACTTGGAATCCACGAAATGTGGTACTGGCTGGTCAAGGTGGAGCGGTTAAATTTTTACATAATGGAAAATATAAATACATTCCTTACCATAAACTTTTTGATAGAACAGAAATAATACATATAGATGAATATGGCGATTTTGAAGGATATGCCAATAGAGATTCTTTAAAATATATTGATTTGTACGGCTTGCAAGGTGTAAAAACTATGTATAGAGGTACTTTTAGACGTCCTCCATTTTGTAGGGCATGGCATATTTTGGTTCAAATAGGTGCTACAGACGATTCATACATTATAGAAGATAGTGAAAATATGACTTACCGAGAGTTTATAAATACCTTTTTAAAATATAGAGAGAAAGATTCTGTAGAAATTAAATTAGCTTACTATTTAAGCAAAGATGTGGACGGAGATGAAATGAGATTATTGGAGTGGTTGGGGCTGTTTGAAAACAAAAAAATAGGAATAGCCAATGCTACTCCGGCTCAAATTTTATTACATTTATTAGAGCAAAAATGGGCTTTAGAGGAAGGCGATAAAGATATGATAGTAATGTGGCACTTACTTACCTACAAGCTAAATGGACAAAAACATAGATTAGAATCTTCAATGGTAGTAGAAGGAGAAGATAAGCGACAAACAGCTATGGCAAAAACAGTGGGTTATCCTATAGGAATAGCAACAAAATTAATTTTGAATGATAAAATTAAGAAAAAAGGGGTGTTATTGCCTTTAGAAAAAGAGATATATAAACCTGTATTAAAAGAGCTGCAAGGCTATGGCGTTATCTTTAAAGAAAAAGAAGGAAGTGCGTAAACAGTAAACATATTGTATTAAAAAAGCCTAACAATCAATATGTTAGGCTTTTATTTTAGTGCCGAAGGGGGGAATTGAACCCCCGTCCGCCAACTGGCGGATATGAATCTTAAGATTGTGAACTTATTTTTTACTCTTTATTAAATTCCAGATAAATTCTCTACCCTTAGCTGATTTCAATTGTTTTTCCCTTTTTAAGGCTTCTTTTTTAGCATTGTAAATTTCGGTATAAACAATTTTCCAAGGTCTAAATCTTATGGTGTAACCTTTAATTGCTTTTTCATTATGTGAAAGAAAACGTTGTTCCAAATTTTGGGTATAGCCAATATAAATTTTATCAAAACTAACTGAATAAATAACGTAAACTATATACATTGTAATCAAAAAAAAGCCTAACACTAAGTTAGGCTTTTATTTTAGTACCGAAGGGGGGAATTGAACCCCCGACCTCAGGGTTATGAATCCTGCGCTCTAACCACCTGAGCTACCTCGGCAAAAAATTGGAGTGCAAAGATAAACTTTTATTTATCTTCTTTCAAAATTTATTTGAACACATATTCTTCTAAGTACAATAAAATTTATATTGAATCCACTTCAAACCTGAGTTCAGTTAATCTTTATGAAACAACACAATGTAGCCACTATCCTAAACAAACTTTTCTTTAAATTTTATCTTCACTTTTTCTTTAACCATTTCAAAATTTTGAGTGGCTCCCAATTCTCTGGCTAAGCTGGTTACTCCTTTATCTATAAAACCACATGGATTTATTTTTGAGAACCAAGCTAAATCTGTATTTATATTAAAAGCTAAACCATGCATGGTGATGTATCTACTGGCTTTTATACCTACGGCACATATTTTCCTTTCTTGTGGTTTCCCTACATCTAACCAAACTCCCGAAGCTCCTTCTGAACGCATACCTTCAAGTCCATACTCCGCTATAATTTCTATAATAATTTGCTCAATTGTCTCAACATACTCTCGCAATCCCATATTAAATTGCTCTAAATCTATAATAGGATAAACTACTAACTGCCCCGGCCCGTGAAAAGTAACATCTCCTCCCCTTTCTATTCGGAAAACATCTGCTCCTAAATTTTCATTTTTTAATAAAATATTATTTTCATCGGCACTTTTGCCTAACGTAAATACTGGCGTATGCTCTACAAAAATAATATGATTTTTAGGAGTTAAACCTTGCTTTTTTTGTTGTAAAGCATCTTGCATTAGCTCTTTTTGTTTGTCCCAAACTACTTTATACGGCTGTAATTCCTTAAAATCTATTATTTCAATTTCTTTCATTTGGGTATATCTACACAAGGTTTATAAGGTGTAAAAGGAATCCATGTGCTGTTAAAATAAAAATTGTTGAAATTCCAGTTATATTTTAAATTATCATGCTTTTTTTGCTTACCAAGTTTATTAAATCTTTTATGAAAATAATTATTAAAAGCAGTAGCTGACTGCATTTTTTGTAGCATCATATATGGCTCTACAAATTGATTATTATTACAATCGTAAATAACCATAACACCCTGCATTTTAGGATTAGAACCGGGTACGCTCTTAGTTACAATATAATTATCTAATAAAGTAGTTTCAAAAACAGTTCCTTTTCTTACAAACAAAACAAAATTTTCTTTTAATTCTATACTGTTATCTACTTGTAAATTGTTATTCAAAAAAATATTATCCCTTTTACCATTTAGTATGTCCTGCATATTGTTAGCATCTGTAAAATATACTGAAGAATAATTATATTTTTCTTTATCGCTGTACTCATCATATACCTTTTGGCTCTCCGCTAAAAACTTTTGTTGAATTTTATCTGCCAACTTTTCATTACCTCCATTCCTGTATATTTCAGCTTTTTTACTATTTATATTTAATAAAACTATTAAAGCCCCATCCTTCAATTTTTGAGTGTAATAATCTTTTAAATCGGCATCTTTATAGTTAATTTCTGTACGCTTAGAAATTTGCTCATTAAAAAATTTTAAAAAATCTTTAGACTCAACTTTATTGTATGGATTGTATATAAATTCATATAAATTATACGCTCTAAAATACTTATTTAGCAATATTTTATAATATTCCTCTGCTACACCTTCGCCATAAATTTTACTAAAACCTATACTATCATGATATAAATAAATGGGATTTTGATTATATCTTTTCAATTCATTGTTTTCATCATAATAAACAATGTTTTTTACCTTATAAATAATATATCCTTGCTGCAACCAAACTTCCACATTCTCATCGGTAAAATAATCTGTTTCAAGGCTTTTTAGGCTTTCTATACTTGGTATTAAAATGTTTGATATTCCAGTATCTTGAAAATAAAAACTCAGAGGTTTGTAATTTACATTAGCTATTTCTCTATAAACTTCTTTAATATTATTGCCAAGAACAATTTCATCATTTTCAGCAGTAAAACCATTAGCATACCACATTTTTACAGATGCAGTATTTTTAGCACCATTTAAGCCGGTATAACTAACCTGCTGCTGTGCTTTTGCAAAAGAAAAAATTAAAGCTGTAAAAAGGAGATTATAAATCCCAAACCGGATTGCGTTTGCCATTAATCATATTTTTTAATTTTAACCAAAACGCCAAAATAAAATAAATTATTATGGGTGACCCCATGGTTAAAAAACTTGCGTAAACAAAAAAGAAACGTATGTTTTTAGAAGGCATATTTAGTTTTCTGCCCACATAAGCACACACTCCAAATACCGTATTTTCAAAAACTGAACGAGCATCTTTCATACCTGCAAATTTAATAATTATTTTGCTTTTAACAGTTCATAGCCAATTCTACATTCCAAACATTTTTTAGCACTGCAATATGATTTATGTAATGTAAGCACCGCCTGGGTTTGAGATGCATTTTTTAAATTAAAATTTAAAGTTTTATACTTTGTAATTATTGAATTTTGTTCGGCATTTATATCTTGTAAAATATTGAGTGCCTTATCTACATATTTTTGTTCATTAATATATTTTCCGTAAAAAAACACAAAAGGAACTACCACATTTATAATTAATTTTTCTTTAAACGACTCACTTATATTTTTTGAAATTTTAGGACTTTCTTTTTCAAAAGTATAATGCTTTAGCCAAAATTCCGAAACTTGTATTTCAAATAATTCTTTTAGTTCTTTAATACTGTCAATTTCTAATATTTTTGAGAATAATCGGGGTTCTTTATACAATAATGCCGCTAATTGTGCTATTCTAACAGTGGGAAAATTAGGCGGACGCACTCCCGCATATTTCCACTGCGAAGCTTTGCAAAACTGCTTTAACTTAAACAGCTTTTTGGTGTATTCATACTCGTTTTGCAATTTTAAAGCATAAGCGTTTTTACTGTTTAGCATACCCGCCAAACCAAATAAAAACGACTCCAACTGCTGTTTGCTTAAATTTTGCTTTAGCAACTGCGTTAAAGTAAAAGACCGTGCCAGTAGTTCAAAAGCATCTTTATTAGCCGGAGCACCAAAATATTTAAACAAAGTAATTAAAAACGCATAATCTAAATCGCCATGTGCATATTCTAAATCTTTTTCAATGTCTGTAACTTTCCTTTCTAATCTTTCATACAGCAGCGACTCTAAAAAATTGGAAATAATAAAATCATCTATATCTTTTATCAAATTTTCGCAGGGAATAAAACTTGGCTTGCCTTCAAATAATTTTAAATACTGCTGTAAAGTTGATTGATATATTTTATGACCAATACTTATGGTTGGCACTGCTCGTCCATTCTGCAAAATAATGGGTTTAACATCTTCATTATAATACACCACATGAAGAATTACATTATTGTATGCTTTATTTTCTTTATGTTTATGTTCTTGCCAATTTTTATTGTACAAATGAATTTCAACGTTTCCTGCCCAAACGGTATCGCCTATTTTTATTTTGGCATTAATAAAATCCGGTCCTCCGTGTATGCTGTTTTGTGTTCCTTGTTTTAGTATTTCTATTTTTTCGCCAAAATTGGTTTCTAAATCTACTTTATCAAATAGACCAAATTTCCATACATACTGTACAAAATCTTCTGACACTTTAGGCAACATAAGACATAAATATAAGCATATTATATTATTTGAAGAAATAAAAAAAGTTTTTTCTTATCTCGTTCGTTATACCTCTACTGTCAGCAGACACGGTCTCCGCAGATAGATTTGCAGATTAAATTTTCTCGCAAAGACGCAAAGAACGCAAAAGGGTGTGGAATCTAATTTGGAAATGTTGGCTTAATGGACATTTTTTAGGATAGGAATCGCTGTAACAGTTATAATTATTAGCTTTGAGGGCAATCAAAGGTTATGAATAAAAAAAGTGCTTAAGCTGTGGTAAAGGATTTACCAAGAAAAATGGAAAAGTTAAAGGTGTTCAATTGTATAAATGCTCTTATTGTGGGAAACAATTTTTAGGAGGTAATAGGATTGACAATAAGATTCTTTGGGATGAATACTTATATGGAAAACAAACCTATTCTCAACTTGCTATTAGATATACATGTTCAGTAAAAACCATTCAAAGAAGATTGGATTCTATTTTAGTTGAATTAAAATCAAAAGTTCCAAGAGAAGTAGTTGTTCTTATGGATACAACCTATTGGGGAAGGAACTTTGGCGTTATGTTGTTTAAGGATAGTCTAACAAAAGAGAATTTATTGAAGTACTATGTCAGAACAGAAACAAATGCTTTATATATCAAGGGAATCAATGAATTAAAATCTTTGGGGTTTAAGATTAATGGTATTGTTTGTGATGGAAGAAAAGGTTTAATCCAATCATTTGATGTTCCTGTTCAAATGTGTCAATTTCATCAATCTGCAATTATACGAAGATATTTAACCAAGAACCCCAAACTTATAGCATCTAAAGAACTAATGGAAGTTGTCAATTTAATGAAGCAAACAGATAAAGAATCTTTTACAGGAGCTTTAGATTTATGGTTTAATAAATGGGAAGACTTTCTCAATGAAAGAACGATTAACCCCGTTACAAATAAATCCTTTTATACACATAAAAAATTACGAAGTGCATATAGAAGTTTAAAAAATAATTTACCTTGGTTATTTACTTGGTACGATTATATAGAACTTAATATTCCAAACACTACCAATGCTATTGATGGTCATTTTGCAGACTTAAAGAATAAACTAAGAAACCACAATGGATTATCTAAAAAAAGAAAAATTAAATTTATAGATGAGTTTTTAAAGGCATAAAGCTCTCCAAAAATAGCTATGGACTCCTAATTTTAGCAGTCCATAGTACCGATATTTTTATCGAGCATCTACATTATCCCTGACGAGTTGCTCTCCAGCAGAGCTCGCTTCCGTTTATATAGACAACACAAATTTGGAAAATTAAATTTGACAATCCTAAAAAACATAAAAAATAGAGCCTAAAAAATGTCCATTAGAACTTCACGTCTGAAAAATAGCCTAATTTTTGTCCATTATTCCGAAATGTTATATACACTATAAACATTCTCTATAGTACGTCATGTCTCTACCTATCGGCAGACACGGTGCGAAGGCAGGCATCTCAATGTCAGATAGCACAGTTTTATTGTAAAGGATTACCGCCTCCTACCTTCGGTAGGCAAGTTAGCGGCAATGACGTTTTTGGGGAAAGCTTTTTCTATCTCGTACGTCTTTACGATGAGTGTAGTGAAACTAAACGAAGAAGTAATCTCTTTAGACAGAGTTTAGCTTACACTCTCCTTTGTTCGCAAAGACGAACACACAGGAGTACGCCTTTGCGAGTTTACTGTACTAGTGCCACCACTTGGAGTGGTGGCACTAGTGATGATTTACTACAAATTAGCCAAACTCTCTTCTAAAAGTTTTATTTTAGCTAAAGCATCTGCTTGCTTTTGTTTTTCTATAGCTACTACTTTTTCTGGTGCGTTGTTTACAAATCTCTCGTTGTTGAGTTTTCCTTCTACCGATTTTAAAAAACCTTTTGTATAGTTTAATTCTTCTTGCAGTTCTTGTTTCTTAGCATCTAAATCTACTTCCTTATTCAAATCAATAAAAAACTGCTGCCCTTTTACTATAAAACTTTCTGCCCCATTTATTTTATCTGTAGTTTTTTCAAGCAGTTCTAAACCTGCCATTTCTATAAGTTTGTCCGCAAAATCAGCATAAATACTTTCGTTATCAGTAAGTACATAAGCTTTTACTTTATCGGCATTTTTAAGTTGATTTTTAAGCCTAATTTCTCTTATAGCTGTTAGAATTTCTTTAGCATATTCTCCTTTATCTATTATTGCTGTATCTACTTTTCCTACTGTAGGCCACTGCGTTAAGTTTATAGACGCTCCTGCTGCTCGTTTTTCCATATCTTGCCATATTTCTTCTGTAATAAATGGCATAAAAGGATGTAATAACTGCAATACTTTTTCAAAAAACGCTAAAGTTTTATTCAGTGTTTCTTTATCTTGTGTTTTGCCATATTCCGGTTTTACAAACTCTAAATAAGTACTAAAGAAATCTTGCCAAATAAAATTATATAAAGTAAATAACGCCTCAGAAATTCGGTAAGAATCTAATGAGCTATTTACATTTTCTATAGTTGCACTCAGTTTGTTTTCAAACCACTTTATAGTGTTAGCATTATTGCTTGGTTTGTCTTCCGCATTTTCTTGCCACATTTTTACTAAACCGTAAGCATTCCATATTTTAGTAGTAAACTTTTTGCCTTGTTCGCATAGTTTTTCATCAAACAGCAAATCATTTCCTGCCGAGCTAGCACTCATCATTCCAAAACGAACGCCATCGGCACTATATTCATCTAATAATTTTAGTGCATCGGGAGAATTTCCTAAAGATTTTGACATTTTACGTCTTTGACTATCCCTAACCATTCCTGTAAAATAAACATCTTTAAATGGCTTTTGTAGGTCTATTGGTCGTTTGCTACCATCGGCTAAAGGTATAGTAGGTGTAAATTCATAAGCACCAAAAATCATACGTGCTACCCAAAAGAATAAAATATCCCAGCCTGTTACCAAAACATTTGTAGGGTAATAATAATTAAAGTCTTTTCTATCGCCTTCAAAACCATCAAAAACGGAAATAGGCCACAGCATAGATGAAAACCATGTATCAAGCACATCATTATCTTGACGTAAATCTGCTATAGTTAAATCTTTATTATTGAATTTAGCCTTTGCTTTTTCTACCGCTTCTTCTTCATTGTGTGCTACCACAAAGTCTTCTCCGTAGTACCAAACCGGTATTTGATGCCCCCACCACAACTGTCGGGAAATAGGCCAATCTCTAATATTATCCAACCAATGTTTATACACTTTTTTAAAATGAGGTGGCACTATATTAATGTCATCATTCATTACGTGTTTTAATGGCTTTTTTATTATTTCGTCCATTTTAACAAACCACTGCAATGATAAACGTGGCTCTACTACGGTATCGCTGTTTCTTTCAGAAAAACCTACATTATTTACTATGTCTTCTGTTTTTTCAAGCAAATCATTTTTAGCTAAAAGCTCCGCCATTTTATCTCTAACTACAAATCTATCTTCGCCCACAAAAATTTGTCCAGCTTCACTAATTGTTCCATCTTCATTAAAAACGTCTATGGTTTCTAAATTGTGGCGTTGCCCTATTTCATAGTCATTAATATCGTGTGCAGGCGTAACTTTAAGCATTCCTGTACCAAATTCTATATCAATATAGCTGTCGCAAATAATGGGTACTTCTCTGTTAATTATAGGTACTATTACTTTTTTGCCATGCAAATGCTTATATCTTTCGTCATCGGGGTGCACACAAACGGCAGTATCGCCCATTATTGTTTCCGGACGAGTAGTGGCAACAGTAATATAATCTTCAGTCCCAACAATTTTATATTTTACGTAGTAAAGCTTAGAATTTACTTCTTTGCGTATTACCTCTTCATTGCTTAAAGTGGTTTGTGCCTTGGGGTCCCAATTTACAATTTGCCAATCTCTATAAATATATCCTTTTTCGTACCAAATATTAAATACTTTGTTTACCGCTCTATTTAAAGAAGGTTCCATGGTAAATCGTTCTCTATCCCAATCGCAAGAAGCTCCCATGCGTTTAAGTTGATTTACTATTATTCCACCGTATTTATCTTTCCACTCAAAACAATGCTCTAAAAATTCTTCTCTGGAAATATCGCTTTTTTTAATACCTTCTTCTCTTAATTTAGCCACTACTTTAGATTCTGTGGCAATGGCGGCATGGTCAGTACCGGGCACCCAGCAAGCGTTTTTGCCCAGCATACGTGCTCTACGAATTAAAATATCTTGAATAGTATTGTTGAGTATATGCCCCATGTGCAAAACTCCCGTAACATTTGGTGGAGGAATAACTATAGTGTATGGCTCACGCTGGTCTAGTTCAGATTTGAATATCTTATTATCTAACCAATATTGATACCATTTTTTTTCTACTTCTAAAGGATTGTATGTTTGTTTGCTCATTTTAATTTTTCAGATTTGCAAAGTTATTAAATAAGAATTTTTGGTTGAAATTATATCAAATAAAAAAGGCTCCACTTAGGAAGCCTTTTCTATTTATTTTTTATAAATACTACCTCAATACGGTAATTGTTCCACTAAATGTTTCTGTTCTATCGTCAAAATAGCTGACTTCTACTTGATAGACATAAGTACCTATTGGCACAGGCTGTCCTTTATAAGTTCCGTCCCATGCACTTCGTGGATTAGAACAGTCTAATGTATTAGGATCTGCCGGTCCATTAGTTTGCGTAGCATTAGCAAAAACCATTTCTCCCCAACGGTTAAATACTTTTACATCTAAGTTTTTAGCTCCAGCTACGTTCATTTCAAAATAATCATTTAAACAATCGGCATTAGGAGAAAAAGCATTAGGGAAAAATACAGGGAAATCTGTTCTAACGGTTACATCTAAAGTATCAAAAGTAGAACAACCTACTCCGTTTATAAATTCTATTACTTCCACTATAACTTGCGTTGTTTGTGTAATATTAGCACTTGGATTAGGACATAAAGTGTCATAATCGCAATTGTCATAATTAAAATCTATAGGACTCCAAATGTAATTTATAATGGTAGTAGAGTCTGTAGTGTTTGAAAGTACGGCATCAAAATCAACTTGCTCGCCATTAACTATTATTATTTCTTCATCTTCATTAATTACACTTGCTGTTGAACCAAATAAATTAACTTGAACAGAAGTGTTTGAAGAAATTTGGAACTGTGTACTTGCCACGCAACCTCTATTGTCTTCTACACTTACAAAATAAGAACCTGCACCTAAATTATTATAGAAACTGTCTGTTTGATAATTTCCGTTTAGCTCATAGCTGTACGGTGCATTACCTCCATCTACCACTATGCTTGCATAGCCATCTCTTCCGCTTATACAAGTTGAATTTCCCGGTTCTACACTAACCGTCATAGTATCCGGATTGGTTAAATAAACAGAATCTAAAAGTACGCATCCATTGTGATCGGTAATGGTAACTACATACCATCTATCTCCACTTAATTGATTAGCTACCATTCCGTATTGAAGCGGAGTAGTATTCCACTCATAAGAGTATGGCAATGTTCCACCATTTACGCCTACAGAAGCTATCCCTGTTTCTTCGCCAGGACAACCAGGCTGCGTAGGCGAAATATTGCTTACTAATTGTTGTGGTTGATTAATAGTATAAGAAGCAGTTTTTATACATCCATTAGCATCGGTAACGGTAATAGTGTATGTATCGGCAGTTAAATTACTTGCCGTTTCAGCATTTCCGCCACTTGGTGTCCAAGCTATGGTATATGGTGCTGTACCACCTGTAACACTTGTTATTATTTCTCCATTATTTCCTCCAAAGCACGTAACATGAGATATTCTTATTAATGTTATTGCTAAATCGGTGGTTGGTCCTGAAATAGTATCACGCACATAAGTGGTACAACCATTAGCATCAGTTACTGTTACACTTACTGCACCTGCTTCTACGTTAGAAACCGTTTGAGCGGTATCATTATTATGCCATAAATAAGTATAAGGTGCTGTGCCTCCTGTAACATTTACGGTAGCTTGCCCACTCTCATTGCCATAACACAACACATCTACTGTTGAAATAGAAGCAGAAAGTGCAACACTTGGCTCGGTAATGGTAAAAGTATCAGAAACAGAACAGCCTTTATTATCTGTTACTGTTAAATAATAATCTCCACCACTTAACCCGGAAATATCTTCATTGGCAGATGAGAAACCGGCATTAGAGCTTGTCCAAGAATAAGTATAAGTTGGCGTACCGCCTGTAACATTAACGCCTATACTTCCTTCGTTTTTGCCAAAGCAGTTTACATTATTTAATGACTCAAGGGCAATATTTAACTCAGCAGGTTCTTGTATTTGTACTGGAGTTACCGGATAATTTGTTGTACATAAACTATCGTCATAAAGTTTTATAAAATAATTTCCTGCACCTAATCCTCCAAATATATTAGATGTAGAAGTGTCATTATTTATCACATAATTTGCATTGCCATTAAAGCTGGTACCGTAAACAGCTATTTGCCCATCATTTGCTCCATTACAATTTGGTTCTGTTACAAATAATGAATCAAATCTTGGAGATTGCAATTGAGAAACTTCCAATAAATTATTCATATTAGAAGTACATCCATTAGAGTCCGTAGCCACGGCATAATAAAATCCTTCTAAAGTTTGATTTCCAAAGGAAATAGTATCTCCAGTTCCTGTAATAGGCAACCCAACACTTACAGAAGCATTGTAATATAATTGATAAGTAACAAATAAATCTGAACTATCTAATAATATTTCAGCACCTCCTGTACCTACACAATAACTTCCTCCTCCAATTAAATTATGTGATGGAGGACCTGAAGAAGACGTAACTGTAGCAAAACCTTGCATAGTATCTAAACAACCCGGAGGATTCAGATATTGAGCTATAACATAATAGTTGCCCAAATCAGTATGAGAGCCTAAAGTAATTGCTCCTCCAGAACCATTATTTGAAGCTACGGGATTCCAAACTCCTGCATTATCATAGTATAAAGTATATTGAGTTCCTATTTCTGAACCATCTACACCAATAAGTACACCTGTTGATGAATTAGAACAAACAACACCTCCACCCGTTACATTAAATAAAGTAGGTGTAGATACAATATTAATTGTAACATTTGTAGGTAAAATTATCTCACAACCAACAACTCTGTAGGCATGAACTTCGTATAATCCTGCTATGGTTTGATTGCCAAAAGAAATAGTTCCTCCTGTTCCTAACAGCGTTTGTCCAGTAGTAGTACCATTAGCATATAACTCATAAATAACACCCACTTCAGAAGCAATTACATTAATAGGCAATCCATTATCTCCAAAACAATAATCACCACCTCCTTGCACAACCGGTGCAGAACTAGGGTCAGCTGCAACATATACTGTATGATAAACCGGTATTGACCATCCGCAACATTCGTCTTCAACTTGATACTTTATTTGAAAAACTCCATAGCCTGGCAAACCAGGTCCACCAAAATAGTTTACACTCACATTTCCCGGATCTTCTACAGTTCCTGTATAAACAGGAGAAGGGTTAGGATTTATTACATTATATGGATTACTTACTTGCTGAATTGTCCATCTAAAAGATTTTGAACCACTAATACTATTAGGATTACTTGAAATAATAAATTGATTTCCATTGCAAATAGTATCTTCTACGACATTAATTTCGGGTAAATCTCTAACATCATCTATAAAAACAAAGTTATTATAAAGTGTAGCACCGTTTAAAAGGTCTTTTTTACCTACTGAAGTAAAATATACCGTAGCTTCATTGGCTGGATATGAATAATTTCCTGCGGATACATTATCAACTAACTGACCATCTGTCCCGAAATCTGCAAATGAACCAGAAGATTTAGTATAATAAACTTCGGAATTTGTACAACCTCTTGGGTATCGTGCAGTATTTACTGGCGTAACAGGCACGTATCCTCCTGATGCAGAAGAGTTTACAACTATTGGAGCTAAAGAACTAACTGTAGGAACAGTTCCTCCTCCTGCTGTAGCTATTGCTAATCTTACACCGCTATTGGCATCTCCACCATCTCCACCTTTTCCTCCGGCACTTCCTGCTCCACCATATCCACCTCTGTTAGAGTCTCCATCGCTACATCCATTTCCTTGTGCAGATTGTGCACGGCTAGATCCACCATTACCCCCTGTACCGCCAAACCCACCTTGCCCTAATGCTCCGGAATTAACCTCAGAATTTAAGACATTTCCTCCTGCACCTCCGTTAAAGATAAATATCCCATAAGAAGATCCTCCACCTTTTCCTCCTGCTGCGGCACCACCACCACCGCCTCCACCAGAGCCACCAGAACCACCACCTCCAGCGGCATCACAACCTCCGGTATCTCTACCAGCACCGCCACCGCCACCGCCACCGGAACCACCAGCTCCAGCAGTGCCGTTAGTACCATAAGATGGCATAAAATATCCAGAGACAAAAGTAGCAGCTACAGTAACACCATTAGCTCCCGAAGTACCTGGAGCTGTAGCATCGCCACCAGCCCCACCATAAGGTGTATCTCCATTATTGCCATCCGGTGGTCCGCCTATTCCTGCATTTCCTGCACTAACTCCACTTCCGGCTAAACCATTAAATCCATTAGAACTTGAATTTTCATCTCTTCCATTTCCTCCTCTGCCTCCTGCTCCTCCATTAGATGCAGAACCACTTATACTGGATGCATTAGCACCTCCACTTCCACCTCCGCCTCCATTTCCGCCAGAGCCACCACTATCTGTACCCGTTATATTACATCTACATTGTCCTGCTCCCCCTGTTGCTCCTGTTGCTCCTTGTGCTCCATTAGCTCCATCCCATGCTGAGTTGTACCCCGATTGATTAGGGTCTCCTTGTCCGTTAGTTGCATTCCCTGCATTAATTATACATCTTGTTATTTCATATCCGGACGAACCATTTATCCATATAGCATAATTTGATTTTCCAAATCCATTTGATGTTTGTCCTGATGCATCTACTGTATTTATAGTTAAATCTTGCAATAACCAATTATTTGTTCCATTGGATTTGAATCCAACTACATGAGCGATATCTCCATTTATAGTTTCTTGTCCAGAAAAATTAATTGTAGAAACTGAAGAAGTATTTTTTCTCCATAATCCACTAGAAATTTGCCATCCTCCTTCTAAAATAATATTATTTGGAATGTTTACAGGATTAGAAATATTATATACTCCTTCTAATAATCTAACATGATTTCTTGAAGGATCTCCGCTTGCTATAAGTAATGCTTGCAGCAATGACTGTATTGGTTCTAATTCTGTACCCGGAAATGCATCATTACCGGTAGGAGAAACATGAATATAGCCACAAGCTCCTTCTGAAACTACTACATCACAAGTTGATGTCATATTGCCACATGGTGTATTAATTGTCATTGTTACTACATAAACGCCTCCTAATCCACCTGTATTAAATGTTATATCTGTTGTAGTAGCATTAGGTGAAGCAATAACAATGCTAGGCAATGCAGGAGAAACACTCCAAGTATATGATGTAACATTTGCAAAACCAGCTGGGTCTGGTGGAACTGCTACCGAAAAAGTACCTGTTGCACCAGCAGAAACAGCCAAGCCACACAATGGAGAACTTACCGGAGGAGCTGGTGCTCCTGTTTCAAAATAAGTAACTCTTATACATTCAGATATAACTTCATTCATTCTTGGTCCAGTACTACTTGTACTTCCAGAGCCGTCTCTATTAGAAACTATTAATCTATAAACTTTTGAACCTGTAGTTTGAGGAGGTGTAAAATCTTTACAATTTTCTCCAGATATATCTGTCCATGTAGCTCCCACAGGACAACCCGGACCTCCTACACTATTATCATCTGCCACTTGCCATTGATAGTATGTGCCGTTAGTAACAGTTGGCGTAATATTTAAAGGTGTGCCAATACACTCTACTAAATCTTTACTTCCGGGAATAGTTACCGTTGGTGCACTCATTGTATATTTATATCTCACTTTTACTATCCAGTTTCCAAATTGAACAGCATTACTAATTCTTACTGGCACATCAATAACATTCCATGTATCTGCCGGAGCATCTCTCCAACTAATTGTTTTTGTTAGAAAAGCACGAAAATCATCTACATTTGTTCCACTTGAATTATATTGACATTCTAAAGCATCTGCACAGGTACCATTTCCATCTTCTCCTTCCCAAACTTCAACTTCAAATGAAAAACTCTCCATATTTGTAGTACCTGCTGTATAGGACTTATTCAACATTTGTACCGAACCTGTTGGCACCATATTCCATTCCGGTTGATTTTGGTCTAATACGGTTATTGGTAAGCCATAATCGCAATTTACACACGACCAAGGAGTGTAATTAACATCTAAATTATCTTTAGCTCTTAACTTTAATCTTATATCTTCAGCACCACTTACACTAACTAAACATGCTCCACCGTCAAAATCAGAATCACTCCATACTCCCATAAACTCAACATCTAAATCTATAGCTGCATCATTATAAATAGGACTACTGCACAAAGCAGGCAAAGGCGTTACCCAATCCCATTGATAAGCCAGCACTACGCCATAATAATCAGCATGACTACCATTTGATTCTACCATTGCATAGTGCACTTCTCCCGCTGGAGCGGATCTAAAACTATAAACACTTTGGTATGTTGATGTTGTAATTCTATTATCATCACTTTCTAATCCTAAAAAGCCACAAGAGCCCTCATAAGCCCATGCATCTCCACAGTCATCTTCAAAAAATTCTGCTACTCTAAAATCAAAAGAATTTGGTACTAATGTACCCGTATAGGTTCTGTCAAATATTTTATATCCTTTAGTGGCTGGAGATTCAAGTACCACAGACGAAGGCAATTGTGTGCCTGCTAATTGATTCATTCCATAGAATGAGTTATTATCTCCGTCCCATCTTAAATTAAATCCTGAAGGAGAATAATCATACCCCGGAGTGGCACTATTAGGAACTCTAACTTGTAAATTCTTAGCCACATATTCTTGCACTCCCGATTCATCACAGTTGGCGTTAGACCACACTTTATGCACCCAAACTCTCAGTCTTATCTGTCCATCATTATATACCTGTGCATTCAAAGAATTAAATGAAAAAATCAATGAAGCCAAAGAAAATATTAATACAATGTAATTTTTTTTCATATCGTTGGTTTATGGTTTTAGTCGTTTAGCTTAATTATATAAAATCTGTCTTCATGGAGTAAACAAGTAACTCTAACTATGTCAGCTCGTTCATTCTTATAAAAATACAAATCCATGTCAGCAAGTTTAACATTTTTATCATATCCGTATCTGTATAAAACATTATGCACTTCTACTCTATCTATTTTACTTTTAAAATTTAATAGATTAGTTTTTATATCCTTACTAAGTTCCGTGAAAAGTTTATATTGATTTACGGCATCATTTGAGAAATTCTTAAAATAAAAATCAAAAGTAGGTTGCTCCAAATCTGCTCCATACACTATTTCTTCACAAAGTTTATCTTGGAGAAAACAAGAGTTTAACTGATTTTCATATATCTTTACTGTACTTGGAGGCAATCTATATTCAGAATTTCTATCTATTGTTTGTGCATACTGCACCGCAATGAATAAAGAAAAAATTATTGCAAGGTAAATTTTGTTAATCATATTAAGTTGTTGGTTTTAAACCACCAAATTAACATTTTTTCAGAAAAGTATATAATTTTATTATAAATATTTTATGGTTTGTTGCAAAAAATCGTTTTTTAGCATGTGTACACACAAAATAGATGCATCATTTTTATATGTGATGCTATTTTTTCAATATAATACCAATTAGGAATTTATAGCGAAAAAGAAAACTTAACTTTAATTAATTTCCAATGTATAAGGCATTGCCATTTGCACTTTGCCTTGCATATTATTTATCCGCTGTAGCTCTTGATAATATGGATATAAAACGCCCATACTTTCTTTAATCTTATTGTTTTTAGCTTCTACTCCTAAATCTTCTAAAATAGCTTCTATTGGCGATTTTTGTTTTGGATATTCTTTAATTCTATAATCGCTTAATTCTGCTAAAGATGATGCATATTTTACGGCTTCATCTAAACCGCCTAATTCATCTGCTAAGCCTCTCTCTATAGCTTGTTCTCCTGTCCAAACCCTACCACTGGCTACTGCCAATACTTTTTCTATAGGCAAACCTCTACCCTCTGCCACTCTGCTTGTAAAAGTAGTATAAATATTATCTACATTTTTTTGCATTACTTCGGCTTCAAAAGGTGTAAATTCTTTAGTTACTCCATTAGAAACGGCATGGTCGTTTAAAGTCACTTCGTCAAAAGTAACTCCTAATTTATTATTAAGAAAATCTTGCAAATTAGGCACTAAACCAAACACACCTATAGAACCTGTTATGGTATTTTCTTCTACAAAAATTCTATTGGCATTGCACGAAATATAATACCCACCGGAAGCTGCCACATCGCCCATAGAAACCACTACGGGTTTATCTTGTTTTGCCAATGTTATTTCTCTCCACATAACCTCAGATGCTAAAGCACTTCCTCCCGGAGAATTTACTCGCAATACTATGGCATCAATATCCTCATCTTGTCTTAATTCTCTTATAATTTTTGAAAAACTTTCGCCACCAATACTACTTCCGTCTTCTCCCTTTCCGTCCACTATATCGCCCTCAGCATAAACTACCGCTATTTGGTTTGACGATTTATTAGTTTTAGCCGTAGAAATAGCATAAGCACTCATATCTACTACATTCAAATCATCTTCATCTTTTATGCCTGTTTTCTCTTTTAAATTAGTTAATATTTCGTCATAATATTTTGTTCCGTCTATTAAACCGTAGTGCAAACTGCTATCCGGGTCAAGACCTTGAAGATTATTAATTATAGCATCAACTTTTTCCGGAGTTAAATTTCTTGCTATTGCTATGTTATTTACAAAATCATGCTTTATGCCTCCCAATAAATATTCTAATTGCTCTCTGTTGGCATCGCTCATTTTTTCATTAATAAAAGGTTCTACAGCACTTTTAAAATCGCCTACTTTAAATACTTGTACTTTGGCGTTTAATTTTTCTTCTAATAGTTTTTTAAAGAAAGTCAATCTTGTACCTATTCCTCTTATTTCCATATATCCTTCCGGATTTACATATAGTTCATTGGCTACAGTAGATAAATAATATGTTTTTTGGTCTAACATTTCGCCATAAGCAACTATAAATTTTCCGCTTTCTTTAAAATCTAATAATTTTTTTCTTAAAGCATCTATGGTGGCATATCCTTCGGGTAGCATAGACATTTTAATATAAATACCTTTTATTCTATCGTCTGTTTTAGCAAATTCTATGGCTTCTAAAACGCTTTGTAATCCGGCACTTTCTTTTGGCATTTCTTGAGGACTGGTATAATTAAATGATGAAAAACCATCTTTTTCGCTCAATCCTTCCGATAAATCTAATTGAATAATGCTGTTGTCTTTTATATCTACTTGCACAGAGGAATCGGCTTTACTTCCAAAACTGGCTATCATAGCTCCTATAAAAATTACGGCTATTATTCCTGCTATTATTTGAAAAATAAATAAACCTACTATTGTAGCAAATACTTGTTTAAAAAAATTCATGTTATTTTTGTTTTTGGCAAAGCAAAAGTACAATAATATTTTATGAAAGCATATATTTTATTAGGAAGCAATATGGGAAACAGATTGGGATATATCCAATTTGCTAAATATTTTTTAAATAAAGATTTAGGAAGCATTACTAAAGAGAGCAAACTATACGAAACCAAAGCGTGGGGATATGAAAGCAAAAAGGATTATATAAACCAAATTGTGCTTTTAGAAACCAATTTACCGCCCAATGAATTAATGCAACAACTTTTATTAATAGAGCAAAAAGGTGGCAGAAAAAGATTTAAAAAAATGACTGATAGAACTTTAGATTTAGACATTCTATATTATAATGAAGAAATTATTAACACTAAAGATTTATCTATTCCCCACCCAAAAATACAAGAAAGAAGATTTGTACTACAAATACTAAATGAAATAGCTCCAAATTATCTTCATCCTATTTTACTCAAAAAAAACTCAGAATTATTAGATATTTGCCCCGATAAATTAGAAGGAAAAATATTTACAAAAAAATAGTGTATAATTTTATTGCCATAGAAGGTTGCATAGGTGCGGGAAAATCTACACTTACTACCATGTTGAGCCAACATTTTAACTGTACGCACCAATTTGAAAATTTTGAAGAAAACCCCTATTTAGAAAATTTTTATAAAAACCCTACCAATCATGCTTTCCCTTTAGAGCTATTTTTTATGGCAGAAAGGTACAAACAGCAAAAAAGCATGATAGAATCTATTAATTTATTTAACAGCAAATTAATTAGCGATTATGCTTTTTTTAAATCACTTGTGTTTGCCAATATTACTTTAAAAGAAGATGAATTGCAATTGTTTAAAATGCTTTACAATATTATTTATCCTCAATTAAAATACCCCGATATAGTTTTATACTTATATAAAAACATAGATAAACTGCAAGAAAACATTAAAAAAAGAGGTAGAAATTACGAAACGGCAATAACTAATCAATATTTAGAACAACTGAATAACGAATATCTTCATTATTTTAAGCAACAAAATAATTCTACCATAGTCATTTTAAACACCAATAAGCTTGATTTTAAAGCAAATAAAGAAGATTTTAAGCTTATCTTAGATATACTAAACAACCAATTCAACAAAAAACTTAACTATTTATAGCAAAAATTTAATTTTTACTTAACTTTACGCACAATAATTCAAACAATATTATATATTTTATGAGAATATCAAAGATTACATTTGTACTATTAACATTTTTATTTTTCACTTCGGTTTCGTCTTATGCACAAACTCAAGAAGAAATAGAACGATTATTAAACGGAGGTTCTTCTACAGAAGAAACTACTACCACTACTAAGGAGAAAAAAGAAAAAGCTCCTAAAGAAAAGAAAGAAAAAGAACCTAAGGTTAAAGAAGAAAAAACCAAAGAACCTAAGCAAAAAGAGGAAAAGGTTAAGGAAGAAAAAGTTAAAGAGCCTAAAGAGAAAAAAGAAAAAGAAGTAAAGGCAAAAGAAGAAAAAGCACCTAAACAAAAAACAACTTCTACAAAAAGTAGTAGTGCTTCTTCATCAAAATCTTCTTCTTCTTCAAGAACAAGACCTTCAGCTACTGCTGATAAGCCATTAAGAACATGGTCTATTGGTGTTTTTGGTGGATTAACTAATCCCGTTACAGATATTAGATACAAAGATTGGTTTGGTACTATAGACCCAAGAAATGAAAACCAATGGAATGCAGGATTAAGAGTTACTAAAATGTTTGATGCCGCTTTTGGTCTTCAATGGCAAGGTTCTTACAATGTTGTTCAAGGTGTTTTTGACAACAATGTACAATACAAAGAAGATAGAGAATATATGGTAAACAGAGGATTTACCGAAGGCGTTTACTTTAAAAGTAATGTTATTTCTACTTCATTACAAGTGTATTGGAACATTAGCAATACCGTTTTTGGTCCAAACAGATATTACAATGCAAAATTGAAAGGTAGAGAAATGAAACCAAGAAGATTTTCATTATACGCTTATTCAGGTATTGGAGCTACATGGTTTGACCCACATGTAATGATGTCGGCAGATAAAAGACCTATTGATTTGGCTGGTGTTGACATTGTTAACAAAAACCAAACTAAAACCATAATGGAAATGTATATGCCATTTGCTTTAGGTGCCAAATTTAAACTGGCTAAAGCTGTAGATTTAAGTGTAGAATATGTTATGAACTATGTATTTACCGATAAATTAGACGGGTATATTTATGACCACCCGGGAAGAATTAAAAACGATATGTACTCTAATATAAATGTAGGGCTTGACTTTAAATTAGGTACAAAGAAAAAATCTAAAGAGCATGTAGAGTGGGTTAATCCAATGGATAAAGTTTATACCGATTTAGATAAAATAGATGCCATAGACAAAAAAGTAAAACGCTTAACTACAGATGCTGATGAAGACGGAGTATCTGACTATTTTGACAAAGACACTGAAACAGAAGAAGGTGTAACTGTAGATGGTAGCGGCAGAGCCATAGATAGCGATGGAGACGGAGTGCCAGACAGAGCCGATTTAGAACCATTTAGCGATAAAGGTGCTACAGTAGATGAATTTGGTGTAGCGGTAGATAGCGATGGAGACGGAGTTCCTGACAGTAGAGATTTAGAAATAGACTCTCCAGACGGTGCTTTTGTTAATTTCCAAGGTGTAGCTATAGACGGAAAAGTAAAACCTGCCACTGCAAGAGGCGAATTTTTCCCTTCTATATTCTTTGACACAGATAAAGCTAACATTAAACGCGAGTATGAAGACGAACTATTTATGGTAGCTAAAAATATAATAGCTATGGAAGGTGTTCAATTCCTACTTACAGGGCACTGCGATGAAAGAGGAAGTGATGAGTACAACATAGAATTAGGACAAAGAAGAGCCGATGCGGTAAAACAATATTTAGTTGAAAACTATAGTATAGATGCCTCAAGAATACAAACACTTTCTAAAGGAAAATCAGAAATTGAATCGCCAAGATTTAATGTAAATAGAAGAGTAGATGTAATGATTATTGAAAAATAAGAACATAATAAACTTAAAGAAAGCTCCGTTAAATAGCGGAGCTTTTTTTTATCTATCTTTTAACAAACAATGAAGTTATTTTATATTCTAATTTTATTTTTCTTTTCGTTTTGTAGCATACAAGCTCAAAATAAAGCTAAGCTTATAGCTCCACTCCATTCTCATAATGACTATTTAAAAGACAAACCGCTGTGGGATGCCTTAGGAAATGGAGCTCACAGTATTGAAATAGATGTTTTTGCTTATGGCAATGAACTTAAAATTGCACACATAAAATTTGCTTTAAAATATAGAGATAACCTTACCGATTTTTATTTAAAACCATTGCTAAACTTAGTTATGCAAGACGGATATTTTTATGATAACATACCATTAATTTTAATGATAGACTTTAAAAACAATAGAGACACTTCGCTAAATTTATTGTTACAAAAAATAGAACCTTACAAAGACTACTTTACCTTTTACCATAATGATTCTGTTTACAACAGACCACTGCAATTATTAATATCCGGTGGCGGTTTTTCTTATGATGCCGTTAAAAATATGGACAGTATTTACGTATTTTTAGATGGTAGTGTACATAATTGCGAAAGTGATTTTCCCGATAAACTTGTACCCAGAGGAAGTGCTAATTACAACTCTAATTTTAAGTGGAAAGGCAAAGGAGAAATGCCCGAAGATGAGCTAAATAAACTAAGAGAAATGATAAGCAAAGCCAAATCTTGTGGCAAAGAACTTCGTTTTTATGCTATGCCACACAATGAGAATATTTGGACAAAATTTTTAGATGAAGGCGTCTATTGGATGAACATAGACAACAATTATCATTTTAAAAGGTTTTACGAAAAATATTTAAACAAATAAGCTATCGGTTTACTAATAAATCATTAGCACCTACCCTTTTATCATTTTGGTAATGCAAAACATATTTTAAAGAAGCATTATCATAAATAAGCCACACACCATTTTTCTTCCCTTCTGCAAAAGAAGCCTCAGCAGTAATTCTTCCTTCATCATCAAAAGACTGCCACACACCTTCTCTTTTGCCATTAACCAAAATTCCTTTTTCTATTAATTTATCATTTTGATACACAAAAACTTGTTCTGTTTTTTTATCAATTTTTGTCTTTTTATACTCTTTTTCAATATTAATACTGTTTTGAGAAAACACCAAAACACCACATAATAAAACCGAAATCAATCCAATTATCTTTTTCATTTTACCTTATTTTAATATAAAGTTAACATTTTAATAACATTAAAACAATTTTTTGATGTTTTTATTATTTCTGCTACTCGTGCCACCACTTGGAGTGGTGGCACGAGTACCTCTATGTTTAGTACTCTTTGCACTACAACCAGCAAAAGCTTGCCTGATTGCCTCAGGCAAGCTTCACTCCTTTCGCAAAGACGAACAGACACGAGCACGTCTTTGCGAGTGAGGTACGAACGAAGCAAACTAAAGTACAACCTAATAGCTTATTAACAAGAGTTGCTATTAATCTGTCAGGTTTGTTATGATACTTAACGAAATCCCCAATAGAACATTTTTTTGATCAACTATCCTAAAACAACCGGTTCCGTTCAACCTGCGTTCTCATTGTTCGTCCTTCGGACGCAACGAAAACTTAGTTGTTGCCAATAGTTATTTTTTCTTTAGTAGAGGATGGTTCAGACCTCCAATTTCATTATTAATTACTTCGTAATTATCTATGAATTCAAATAGTTTAGTTAAGTTTTTAAATCCATAACTACGAGGGTCAAAACTCGGGTCAATTTTTCTGATATTTAAACCGACTTTTGAAATATGCACATTTTCATCTTCATTAGTAGATATTTCAAAAGCTTTATCGATTGTTTCCAAGTCTCTTTTTGATAATTTAGTTTTTTGACCAACCTCTTTCGATGAAACTTTATTTTTTACAGTTTCTTTATTAGTAGTACTATCTAATTTTAAGTTTTCAGTGAAAGTGAAAATTTCACAAGACTTTACAAAGGCTTCTGGTGTCTTTTTTTCTCCAATTCCCATAACAAACAACCCTTCTTCTCTTATTCTTTTTGCAAGTCCTGTGTAATCGCTATCACTTGAAACTATGCAAAATCCGTCAATTTGTTTAGCGTGTAAAATATCCATAGCGTCAATAATTAGTGATCCGTCAGTTGAATTTTTACCTGTTGTGTACGAAAATTTTTGAATCGGACTTATGGATTGTTGATTTATTACTGATTTCCATCCATTCATTTGTTGTGATGTCCAATCTCCATAAATTCTTCTTATTGTTGCTTTGCCATATTTAGAAACTTCTTCAATAATTTCTTTAATTAAACTCGGTTGCGCATTATCGCCATCAATTAATACAGCAATATTGAATTTATTTTCCATATTATTTTCTTCATAATTATTGCCAACTATTAGCTAAAAAGCATTAAAACGACTTTTTAGCGTTTGTTTCTACCTTTTATCGGTAGATAAGCAACTAAGTTAGCGAATTTTATTAGAATGTCAATTATTTTTATCATATATTATTAACAAGATGTAAACCTGCAAAAAAACAATTATAAAACACAAAATAGTTTAGGCTATTTTGCATTAACAAATTCGCATTACTTTCCCATCTCTACCACCCAAATGCCTCTCAGTTCATCAGAAGCGTAGCCTGTTGCTTTATCGTTTGGGTAATGTTGGTTTATAGCTGCCAGTGTTTTTTCATTTATATCTGTTCCTATATTTCCGTGGCATTGCAAACACATGGCATTAGTGGTAATAGGATAATATCCTACCATTTTGCCATTCTCTTCAAAAACTTTAGGCGTAGCTTTTCCATTTTGAGCTATTGCTGCTTTAGCCAAGGTAATATATGCCTGCTCTTGCTCATTAGCCACATTATTAGGATTTCTGTTTTTATCTGAAACTCTTTTTATTTTAGCTCCTAATTCATTTGCCATACTGTCGGTAAGTACTATGGCTTTTTCGTTGCAAAAATCTAATGCTTTATCGGTTCCTTTTGTCTGTATAGCATTCAATAAGTTTTTACCTAACTCGGCTTTTGTAGCTAAAGCTATATTCATACCTTTTTTTAAATAATCTTCTGTGCCTTCTTCTGCATTTTGCATCATAGTAGCCATTTCTTTTTTGTGATGCTCTTCAAACCAACCCGGTTTTTCTAATTCGGCTCTATAAATATATAAAGCCACTGCTTCATACTGCTCTTTATTCATACCTAAATTGGGCATTAATCCAAACTTTTCAATAGCATTAGGCATTTTAGAATGTTCAATTTTAGGCGACAGCAAAAAATCAGTCATATTTTTAATAAATTCTGTTTCTTGCATTCCTTTTGTATAATAATGTTGTTTTACGGCAAAAAGAGGTGGTGCTATTCTATTATCCATACCCGCTTTAGGGAGATGGCAAGTAATACAATTTTGATCAACTATTTTTAGGCCTTCGTAATACGTCTCAGATTTTTCAGACACATTTACTGCAACTTCATTATTGTTAGCTTGAGTACAACTTTTTAAAACAAAAGCTAACATCATTACTAAAATGGGGGAAATGACAATGATTTTTTTCATTTAGAGTTTATTTTAACATCAAACTTAAAATTTATTTTGAATTTATTTTGTGAGATAGCTCACAAAGCAATTACTGACGTTAATCTTCCCAAACTTTTAAACCCTCTGTACAATTAGTGCATATATCTATACTCTTTCGGTTTTTGATTAACTGAGTTTTAAAATTCTGATATTTTTTGTTTTGCCAAATAGTTTTAAATGTTTCTTGGTTTAAATTGCCCATTTCATACTTTGCATCTTTATCAAAACAGCAGGGCACTACTTTTCCGTCCCAAGTTATAACATTGCTGTGCCATAGTTTCCAACATTTATTTTCCATTTTATTTTTTATAGAATATGTGCCATCGGTATTTTTTTTATACCGAGAGTATTTATCCATAGTTGGAATTAAATTACTGCCGTTTTTATAATCATATATTTGAGCCGTTTTTAACTTCACTTCATCTACGCCTATCTCCTGCCCTATTTTTTTAACTTCTGCTATTTGATGCTCATTAGGTTTTACTACTAACATTTGAAAAATAATATGCGGTGTTGTAGATTTCAGCTCTTTTTTGGCAGCTATTAAATTTTTTGTTCCCTCTATCACTTTATCTAATTTGCCATTTACTCTATAATTTTCGTAAATATTTTGAGTGCTTCCATCTATAGAAATTATTATCCTATCCAATCCGCTTTCTATAGTTTCTTTTGCTTTTCGGGGTGTTAAAAAATGAGCATTTGTTGATGTAACGGTATAAATACCTTTTTCTGTAGCCTGTTTTACCAGACTCAAAAACTTAGGATGCATATAGGGCTCGCCCTGAAAATAAAAATATAGATAAATGAGCTGTTTATGCGTTTCATTTAAAAATTTAGTATAAAATTCTAAATCTATATTTCCTGTAGGGCGGGTAAAAGATTTTAAGCCACTGGGACATTCCGGGCAGCCTAAATTGCAAGTGGTAGTGGGTTCTACAGAAATGGTAAAAGGCAAACCCCACTGTATAGGTTTTTTAAGTATTTGCGATAACTGAAATGAAGTATAAACTTTAATGGCATTCCAAATTTTAAATAAACTTAGTTTGCTAATAAAATTTTTAATATCATTGCCCTTCATGTAAAAGCAAAGCTAAGCTAAAATTTATAAAACTGCTATAAACAAAAGTTCCGAACCTTTAATAAGGTTCGGAACTTGTATTAAATTCCTATTTTAAAAACAACATTTCTCTGTATTTAGGCACCGGCCAAAGTTTATCATCTACTATAAGTTCAAGTTTATCTATGTGGTATCTTATAGTTTCAAAATAAGGCTTTACTTTATCGCAATAATATTTTGCTCTTTTTGAAGCATCTTCTATTTTGTTGGCTACTTTTCTTTCTGCCAGCATAGCCGCACAGCCTTGCTCTACTTCATTAATATGCCCCGACATTCTCTCTAATAAATCCATCTGAGATTTATAGGCTTCTTTTTTTAAGCCCAGCTCTTTTAAACCTTTTACGTTTTTAATTAATCTATTTTGATACTCAATAGCCGAAGGTAAAATTTCATTACTTGCCATTTCATACAATACTCTTGATTCTATTTGTATATCTAAAGTATATTTTTCATAATAAATTTCATTTCTGGCTTCTAATTCTAACTCCGTAAATATATTATTTTTTACAAAAATATCTTTAGCTGCTTTTGTACCGAAAAAGTCAATAGCGTAAGCTGTTTGTTTTACATTGCTTAAACCTCTTTTTTCAGCTTCTTTAGCCCATTCTTCGCTATAATTATCTCCTTCAAAAAGTATATTTTTAGAAGCATCAATATATCTACGCAATATGCGTAAAATAGCTCCTTCTTTTTTCTCGCCACTTTTACGCAATTCATTATAATCTTGCATAAAATCAACCAGTTGATTAGCTACTATGGTGTTTAAAACTGTCATAGGCAACGCACAGTTTGCTGTACTTCCCACGGCTCGCACTTCAAATTTATTTCCTGTAAAAGCAAAAGGAGAAGTACGGTTTCTATCTGTATTATCTAAAAATACATCTGGTATTTGCTTGTGTATATCTAATTTTAAATCGGCATTTTTTTCTTCGTCATACTTGCCATGTTTTACTCTTTTGGCTATTTCATCTAAAACACCTGTTAAATGCGAACCTATAAATACCGAAATAATAGCAGGAGGTGCTTCATTGGCTCCTAATCGGTGGTCGTTGCTTGCCGATGCTATGGCTGCACGCAATAAATCGCTATTGTCATTTACGGCTTTTATAACATTAACAAAGAAGGTTAAAAATCGTAAGTTGTTTTTTGGCGTTTTGCCCGGAGATAACAAGTTTTTGCCTGTATCAGTACTCATACTCCAGTTATTGTGCTTGCCCGAGCCATTTATACCTTTAAACGGTTTTTCGTGAAACAACACTCTTAATCTATGGCGTTTTCCTACTCTTTTAAGTACGTCCATTATTAATTGGTTATGGTCGTTGGCAATATTTACTTCTTCAAACATTGGTGCCAACTCAAACTGCCCCGGAGCTACTTCATTATGTCTTGTTCTTACAGGAATACCTAATTTGTGGGCTTCTTTTTCAAAATCTAACATAAAATCATAAACACGCTCAGGAATAGAGCCAAAATAATGGTCATCTAACTGCTGTCCTTTAGCCGAAGAATGCCCTATTAATGTTCTTCCTCCAAGTACTAAATCCGGGCGAGCAGAGTATAAACTTTCATCTATAACAAAATATTCTTGCTCCCACCCTAATGTAGAAATTACGTGCTTAGCATGTCTATCAAACAAGCCTATAACTGGCAAAGCCGCTTTTTCAAGAAAATCTGAAGCTTTAAGTAAAGGTGCTTTGTGGTCTAAGGACTCTCCTGTATAAGAAATAAAAATAGTAGGAATACAAAGTGTTAATCCATCGCCTATTTCCATTATAAAAGCAGGAGATGTAGGGTCCCAAGCCGTGTAACCTCTGGCTTCAAAAGTTTGGCGTAGTCCTCCATTAGGAAAAGAAGAAGCATCCGGTTCTTGCTGTACCAATTCATTGCCTGTAAACATTTCCATGCCTTTTCCTGTGCTTGTAGGCACAAAAAATGTATCGTGTTTTTCTGCCGTACCGCCTGTTAAAGGCTGAAACCAATGTGTATATGATTTTACACCTTTTTCTATTGCCCACGATTTCATAGCGGCAGCCACTTGGTCGGCAGTGTTTCTATCTATTTTTGTTTTGTTATTAATGGAATCTTTAATACTGATATACGCTTCTTCAGATATGTATTTTTTCATGGTTTCGTCTGTAAAAACGTTTTCTGCGTAATATTCAGAAATTCTTTTGCTTGGTAGCTTTACTTGTACTTTTTCTCTACCTATAGTATTATCTACTCCTTTTCTTCTTAAATTTTCCATTTATGATTTTTAAATTTTTCACAAATTTATACCAAAAATGAACTTAAACTACTTTTTAAGCAGAAATTTTGTAAAAATTTATCAACATTTGGGTTTAAATATTGTTTTTAAGCCAAAATTTTTAATTTTTCCTATAAATAAAATCAGAAAGTATGTAAATAGATGTTGGAACAAGTAAAAACAATGCAACACTTCTATATCTTAAAATAGCTCCCAAATTTGGAACTATTAAGCCTGTGAGTATTAAATATGAAAACCCAAATGCATAAAAAAGATAAACAAATGCTTTTTGCTTTGTATTTAGCTTTTTTATATAAAATATAGATGCCACTAAAAATATGCTTAACACAGCACTTTCTATACTTGAAATAGCAAGCAATAGTGTTTTAGCTTCAAAAAACCACGGACGTACAGTTGTATTTAGTAGTGCCTGCGGAATTTTAGTCATATATCCTAAGTAACTCAAATGGTAATCTCCTAAATCTATGGCAGTATTGCCCGCCTTTAACGATAAATACAGTTCTTTTCTTTGGTTTATTAAATCTACTAAATTAGGCGTGTGAAATAAAACAGGTATGATATAAGTAGATAATAGTGCCATTGTGTAAATACCTATATAACTGTAAAGTGGCTTTTTTGCATTAGTCCATTTATAAATTATAAAAGCTATAAAAGGCGGAATTAAAATAAGAGCAATAAAATACCTTAATACAAATAATAGTGCTAAAGACAATATGAATAGAATAATAAATTTGATTTTGCTTTCAATAATAATTTTAAAAAAGGAATAAAGCGTTGTGCTAATAAATAGCACACTTAAAGTTTCTTTGTGCATACCCGATGTCCAATATAACAAACTGGGTGTAAGAAAAATAGACAAAACAAGTATGTTGTTTTTAGCTGTCATTAAAAACTGCTCAAAAGTTTTATAAATAAAAAATGACGCTAAAAACGAAAATAAAGCGAAGAAAACGGCATTTATATAAATAGACTTGCCAAAAGTAAAAAGGTTAATAAACGCATTTGCTCTAACTATAAAATAAGCGGAATTATCGCTCCAAAAACCCATTTCATCTACGGCTTGAGCTATATTAGGTGTTATAGTAGTATTATTTGTACCAAATGTTAACTGCAAGTATGTTAGAATTTCTCCCTGTTTTAGTTTATCAAAAACAATTAATCCGTCATTATAATAATTAAATATATCTCCACCACTAACAAGGCTGGTATTACTATAAATATAAAATAGAGCTACTATAGCCTTAAATCCAAAAAAAATAAGTAATGCTCGCTTAGATAAAAATATAGCGCTGAAACAACTGCACTTATAAATTGAAAAAGCAAACAATAAAGTGTAAACTATAATCAGAAATATTATTATACTCATTTATATTGCGAAAATAGGTAAATTTACAAGCATCACCCTCAAAAAAATATAAATTATGAATGAGAGAATGAAAGAACTTCAAAAAGAAATTTTTGAGAAACAAAAAGAACTTAATAAACTTAAACTTGAACAAGCACCTGAAAATATAAAAAATTATGATTTTCAAGATAAAAATGGGAACAACAAAAGTTTAAAAGAATTATTTGGTGGCAAAGATGAACTTTTAGTTATTCATAATATGGGGAAATCTTGCGTGTATTGCACTATGTGGGCAGATGTACTTAGTGGTATGTATCACATAATAAAAGACAGGGTAAACATAGTTTTAACCAGTCCGGACGATGTAGCAACGATGAAAACTTTTGCTGAAAACAGAAAATGGAATATGCCGTATTATTCTTACCATGGAACAGATTTTTCTAAAGATTTAGGGTTTGCTTACGATAAAGAAAACAGAAGATGGTTTATGCCCGGTGTATCGGCATTAATAATAAAAGATGATAAAATTTTAAGAACAGCCTACGACTTTTTTGGTCCTGGCGATATGTACTGCCCACCTTGGCAACTTTTTGAACTACTACCAAAAGGAGCTAACGGCTGGCAACCAAAGTATGAGTATTAAAAAAAAAGACATTTTGCTTAATTTGGATTTATTTTGTATATTGTACTGTCATATGTCAAATCATACTAAAATATTATTCTTTTTCCAGTTTGTTATCAATAATATATTATTAGCTAGCACAATAGAAGTTATAAACTTAAATGATTCTGGATTAGGGTCTTTAAGATATTCTATTAATATAGCTATCAATGGAGATTCTATCGTTTTTAATCCAAATTTAATTACTAATGGAAGCGATACCTTGGTTTTAAATTCTTCAATTTATTTTTCAAAAAGTATAACAATAAAAGGTCTATTTAACTCTAAAGACACCTTGTTCATTAGTGGAAATAATTCCAATAGTATTTTTAAAATAGATTTTCCAGATTATAGCAATCATTTGACTTTTGAAAACCTCTACTTAATTAATGCATACAGCGAACGCGAAGGAGGTGCTATAAGTATAAAAAAGTGTAAGAAAGTAAATATTGCAAACTGTTTTTTCCAAAACAATACTGCTTTAAGTGGCGGTGGGGGAATTAGTGTAATGAATACCTCATTAATTAGCAGTAATCCCATTTGTTCCCTAACTATTAATCAATCTAAATTTATTAGCAATATTGGCAATGGTCGTGGAGGAGGAGCCATTCAGACTTTCACAAACAGTTTATACATAGATATTAATGAATCCAAATTTATCTACAATTCAACTAATAGCGGTGGTGGTGCAATAAATATTTTTAGTTACAACAATTATATTAACATTACTGGTTCAAATTTTCTAAATAATATTGCAGAAAGTGGTGGTGGTGCAGTATTGGCGTCAAGTAAACCAGGCAGCAATGTTACGTATAACATATCAGAAGTTTTTATTAAAAATTCAACTTTTGCGTATAACTACACAGACGGAGCAGGGGGAGGTATTTATATAACGGCTAGCTCATACTCCGTAGGATACAATAATTTAGTTATATCTAACTTGAAATTTATTAATTCTACTATAGCAAAAAACCATTCACGCTACAAAGGTGGAGGAATGTATTTATCTACAAATTCTTTTGGAGAGACTCAATCAAATCATCAAATAATCAATTCTACAATTGTAAATAATAGCTCTACCGAAGGCACAGGTGGAATATTCGCTTTTAATTCCAATGAATCTCAATCAATATTAGAAATAACTTCAAGTATAGTAGCATTAAATAAAAACTTAGACATTAATAAAGTTGATAATTCTATTAATACTTCAATTATTTCTAAAGGATATAATATTTTTAGCGATAGTATAATTCTTGGAACTATAAATATAGGTAAAGGGAAAGATTACCTTGGGGTAGATTCAAATAATTTAAAATTAAGTCAATTAGGTTGTTATGGTGGAAATACTTTAACAATTATACCATTAAACAATAGTATTGCTATTAACAAAGGTAACCCATACGATATTAGTATTCCTCAAAACTTACAAGCGATAAACGACATTAGAGATGTTGGTTCTACAGAATCTATTTGCTATCAATACAACAATATTCAAACTAATACGAAAATTTGCTTTGGAGATAGTATTTTTTTAAACAATGATTTCCAAAAAACAAGTGGTATATACATAGATACTTTTAAAACTAAATTTGGATGTGACAGTATTATTAAAACTAACCTATTGGTATTAGAAAGTAATAATGATACTTGCTCAACAAATATAGATAAAATAAAAATTTATCCAAATCCTGCAAATAATTATCTATCTGTAGAATCACCCTTACCTATTTATGTAAGCTTATATTCTTTAGGAGGTAAAGAGATAATAAGTTTTTACTCCGCTAACAAAACTACAACTATACCAACATCCGAATTATCAAGTGGGTTGTATATATTAAAAGTTAATAATTCTCGTAACCTAATTTCTGAAAAAGTTATTATAAGACACTAATAAAAAATTTCCTCTATACAGTTTTCGCCAAAGCTATATGGCAAGTATATATATGAAGAAATTGGCTTAGTAACAATAAAATTGGCTCTTTTACCTTTTGTTATACTTCCCACTTCTTTTTGTACGCCCATGGCAAAAGCAGCATTTATAGTGGCTGCATTTATGGCTTCTTCGGGTAGCATTTTCATTTTTATGCAAGCTAAACTTACCAAAAAGTTCATGTTTCCACTTGGTGTACTACCGGGGTTGTAATCACTTGCGACAGCTACGGGCAGGTTGGCTTGTATCATTTTTTTAACCGGAGCATAAGGAATACCTAAATAAAATGAACAACTGGGCAAAGCCACAGGAATAGTATTACTATTTTGTAGGCAAGCTATTTCCTCTACACCTATTTGCTCTAAATGGTCAACAGAAATGGCATTATTTTTAATACCTACTTGCACGCCTCCACTCACAGCCAACTGGTTAGCGTGTATTTTAGCTCGCAATCCGTACTTAGCACCTGCTTGCAATATTTTATCTGTTTCTTCTACTGTAAAAAAACCTTTTTCGCAAAAAACATCTATAAAATCTGCTAAACCTTCTTCACTTGCCTGCGGTATTATTTCATTTATTATTAAATCAATATACTGCTCTCTATTGTTTTTATACTCGGTAGGAATAGCGTGTGCCGCTAATAAATTAGATTTAATGGGAATATTGAAATTGTTTTTTAACTTTTTAATTACCCTAAGCATTTTTAATTCACTTTCTACGCTTAAACCGTAACCACTTTTTATTTCTATAGCTCCTGTTCCCAATTTTATCAAGTTTTTTAATCTTTCAGCAGCACTTTCATAAAGCTCATCTTCGGTAGCCTTTCTTAATTTTCTTGCAGAATTTAATATTCCTCCACCTGCTGCCGCAATTTCTTCATAACTTTTGCCTTGTATTTTCATTACAAACTCCTCCTCTCTGCTGGCTGCAAAAACTATATGTGTGTGGCAATCTACCCACGTAGGCAAAACCACTCTGCCTGTTAGGTCTTTAATTTCATCAGCATGGGAAGGGCAATTTTGCATGGTTCCATAATCTGCTATCAATCCGTTTTCAGTTAACAACCACGCATTTTCTATTACAGGAAGATTTTTCATATCTAATCCCATTATAGGTTTTTCCGTTTCTTCTCTAACTTGTACTAACTGCTTTATGTTTTTGTATAAAATTTTCATTTAGTCTGCTGTTGGTTGCCTCTAATCCTTCGTTTTATTCAATTCGTTAGATAATTCATCTAATCTTTTTCTTTCTGAATAAGACAAACTGCCTAAACCGTCTTTACCTACTTTATCTAAAAGTGCATCTAACTCTTTTTCTTTTTCAAATTCCTTATTGTAATACAAATCATCTACGCTTCTTTTAGTTTGTTTTACATCTTCATTATACATTTTAAAACTACTGGAAGATTTACGTTTATTAGGATTAATAAAAAATATGATAGCTGGTATAGCAAGTAGTAAAAGTGTTAACCACCAATTAGCCATGGCTGCATTAAAATCAAATAAAATAGCTAAAACAACACCGGCTACTGCTCCGCCTAAATGTGCTTCGTGCCCTATGTTGTCATTTTGTTTATTCATACCATATACGGTATAAAGCAAATATAAAATTCCAAAAATCCAACTTGGAATAGGGAAAAACGGCAAAAATATAAATATAATATCGCCAAAAGGATAAAATAAAATACTGGCAAAAACTACTCCACTTACTGCTCCACTTGCCCCAACGGCACTATAAGCATTATTGTCTTTATTATAAAAATAGGCTAAAGCATTGCCCACTAATAAACTAACAAAATAAAGGACAGTAAATTCTATTGGACCTATAAAATATTTCATTACTAAGCCAAAAGAGTATAAAGCTATCATGTTAAACAAAAGGTGAGTTATATCGCCATGCAAAAAAGCACTACTTATAAAACGATAGTATTCCTTATTTTGCTTAATACTCCCTACATGAAATTTTAATTTTTGGAATAAACTCATGTTATTAAACGCCATAAATGACAACACTACATTGATACCAATTAAGGTATATACTATTAAATCTACTGGGTTCATATATTTTTTACTTGGTTGTTCACTTTTAATTTTGAGATTACTGCCTTCGTAAGAATGACAATAATCAATGAGTTAATTCTGTTCTTCAAAATCTGGGTAAAGCAAATACTGTTTTCTCATTTCTTTAAATTCGTTTAAATCTTCTTGCCATGTTGCTTTTATTTCTTCTTCTGTTAATCCGTTAATTATTGCTTTTCTTAAAGCAGTACCTCCGGCAAGTTTATCAAAAAATCCATTTTTTAAAAAGAAATTTTCTTTATCGGGATACAAATTATACATACTTATTAAGTAAGTCAAATTTATACCTTTTTGTTCCTCAAAATTATCAATAGGTTTACTTATATTATATCCATAACACGTTTTATTTTCAAATTTTGGATATTTTGCTCCCTCCATACTTTTAGGTGTAAAAGCATAGTGCACTATATTTTTATCTATTTCCGGAGCTCCAAATACTTGAAAAGGGAAAGGCGTGCCTCTGCCCTCACTGATTACCGTTCCTTCAAAAAAACAAGTAGATGGATACAAAAAAATGGCTCTATCATTGGGTAAATTTGGCGAAGGTTTTACGGGTAAACTATAAGGCATATCATGTGTATATCCATAACATTTTAAAACAGTTAATTGACACTTTATTCCATTTTCTAACCAGCGTTCTCCATTTATCATTAAGGCATATTCTCCTATAGTCATACCATGCAAAACCGGCACCGGGTGCATACCTACAAAAGAGCTATAATCCATATACAATACATTTCCGTCTATTCTATTTCCGTTAGGGTTTGGTCTATCCAAAACCAAAAGCTCCACATTATTTTCGGCACAAGCTTCCATTACATAATGCAAAGTAGAAATATAAGTGTAAAACCTAACACCCACATCCTGAATGTCAAAAATTACAATATCTATACCTTCTAAATCTGTTTTTGTAGGTTTTTTATGGCTACCGTACAAAGAAATAACAGGCAAGCCACTTTTGCTATCAATACCGTCAATAATTTTTTCTCCTGCATCGGCAGTACCTCTAAAACCGTGCTCCGGAGCAAATATTTTCTTAACAGCAACGCCTTTATCTACCAAAACATCTAACAAGTGCTGGTTTTTAACCATAGATGTAGGGTTTACTACCAAAGCCACATTTTTGTTATTAAGAATACTTAAATCTTGCATAAGCATTTCTGCCCCTGTTTGTAGTATTGGTGCTTCTACAACTTTATTTACACTTACTTTATTTTGAGCCGGCTCTTGTGCTTGACAAGAAAACAAACTAAAAAGGAGCGTTGCTATTAATATGGCATTTAATTTCATTAACCAATAATAATTTGATGTAAAGATACAATATCAAATAATAAGCCGAAATGGGAAATTGTCTATAATTGTTTTGTATTTGTGCCACCACTTGAAGTCATGTTACGAATACAGTTACTCTTCAAAAAAATTGATAACATCCGTTACGCTTTTTTCGGGTATTTCTTCCATAGGTATGTGTCCGCAGTTTTCGTAAATTATTAATTTATTATTAGGAATATTTGCTACAAAAATATCTGATAGAGATAAAGGTATCCAAGCATCTTCTCTGCCCCACTGTATTAATGTTGGGCATTTAATTTTATGTAAATCGCTTTCTTTACCCGCTTCCATTTGTTGTACTTTATAAAAAAATGCCTGCCTGTTTCCCGGTCTTCTACCTAAATCGGTATATCGTTTTACTATTTGTGGTGTTATCAAATCATCATTATAAAACACTTCTTTTAAACTCCTCTTTACAAAAGAATTTGTATTGATATACTCTGCATTGTTTAACAAAAAATTGTACTTAGCCAGCTTAAAAACTAATGGTTTTTCTCTGTTTTTATCAAAAAAGCCACTAGGATCTACCAATACTAATTTTTTAACTCTATCGGCATATTTTGCATTAGCGGCATACGCCCATGCCGTATGCCCTCCTAATGAATTTCCTACCAAATAAAAACTATCTATGTTTAATTCTTCTACAAAAGCATCTAATAAATCTAAATAGGCTTGTATTGAGTATTCATTATTAAGTGCCGGTGAAGTAAGCCCTCCGCCCTGCATATCTATACTGTATGTGGTGTAGTTTTTACTTAGATACTGCTCCCACTGCTCCCATGTGTGCAAGCTAGATGAAGTGCCGTGTATTAATAGTATAGAAAACCCGTTTCCTTTCTTTTTATAGTGCACATCTAAGCCGTTTAATTTTATAAAATGAGAATACTCATCTGTGTATTCTTTTTTTAACTCTTCTAAAGGTATTGGTGGCTGGTATAAATACCATAATCCACCAAAAATCAATACTATTAGACCTATAAAAATATATTTTTTCATCATTAGATTTATTTATTATCTATTTTTGTTTTCTTTATCATTATTTTTTCATACAACTTCGGAAAAAATCTATTAAGCCAATACGCTTGCTTAGCTGTTTTCCCTATTAAAGCAAGTTCTTTTTTATCTATTATAGCTTTCAAAATCTCTTTAGCAACACTTTCTGAATTTAAAGCTACATTGGTATTATTAGTAAAGTATTGCTGTTGGTTCTCTTGTAGTTGCGTTGCCACAAAACTGGGGCATACCGTAAGCACTTTCACGTTTTTATCTCTCATTTCTGCACGTAAACTATTCATATATCCCCACACGGCATGCTTGCTGGCGGCATAAGCTGTTCTGTATAAAAGTGGACTATAACCCGCCACACTACTCAACGATACTAAAGTTCCTTTTTGCTTAATAATATGTGGCAAAGCATAATGACTTAAATACATCAGCCCCAGCACATTTACCTGCATTAGCTTTTCTACATCATTAGGTTTGGTTTCTTTTTCAGGAGCTATATGTGTTATTCCTGCATTGTTAATTAGTATGTCTATTTTGCCATATTTAGCTACTACAGCTTCAATAAATTGCTTGCACATTTGTTCATTTGTAATATTTACACACTCCAATAAACAATCATTTTTATTTTCATTTAAAACAAATTGAAGTTCATCTAACTCTTGTTTTCTTACATCAAAACCTGCCACCAGCATTCCATGTTTTGCTACTTCTAATACTAAAGCTTTGCCTATACCTCTGGCTACACCCGATATTACTATTACTTTACCATTTAAACTCATTTGCATAACACCAATTTATGAAAAAAAATTAAACTTATAATACCTTTGCAGTATAATGAAAAACTATTCAAAATACACGGCACACCCTTGGCATGGTATTAAACCACAAGATAAAAATAATACTTTTAACGCTTTTATAGAAATAGTGCCTACCGATACGGTAAAATACGAGATAGATAAAGAGAGTGGCTTTTTGAGATTAGACCGACCTCAAAAATTTTCAAATATTATACCTGCTCTTTATGGTTTTATACCTCAAACCTATTGTGCTGAAGAAGTGGCAAAATACTGTATGAAAAAAACAGGCAAAACCAATATTGTAGGCGATGGCGACCCTTTAGATATTTGTGTATTGACCGATAAAATAATACGCAACAGCAATGTAATAGTGCCGGCTATAGCTATTGGTGGTTTTAGAATGATAGACCATGGCGAAGCCGATGATAAAATTATAGCCGTTTTATATAATGATGATGTTTACCAATGGAAAGATTTACGCCAAGCACCACAAGGTTTAATTGATAGACTGATGCATTATTTTATAACGTACAAAAAACATCCGGAAGATGATGCAAATAACAGCCCTGTAGAAATAACGCATACTTATGGAGCTGAAGAAGCACAAGAAATTATAAAAGCAAGCATTAAAGATTATAAAAATCATTATTAGTGCTATAACTCGTCTTTGCGAGTGAGGCACGAACGAAGCAATCTAAAGAGTATAAAATCATAAAGATTGCTTCACTCCGTTCGCAAAGACGAAAGAGGCTGATTTTTCTCGTCTTTCTGAGCTAAACACAGTGGAGCGAAGAATCTTAGTAATGTTGTGTTATACCGATTAGGATTGGTATTAGCTGGGACAGTTTTTTTATTTTAATACAGTTGATAAATTGATGAAAATTTGATATTAATTTTGCATCTTAAATCAACAAAAAAATGATACATCCAAATACGGAATTAAAACACATAAGCGAACACGTAGGTTACGGTGTTTTTGCTACACAAGACATTAAAGAAGGTAGCATAGTATATGTAAAAGATAGTTTAGAGCATGTTATAAGTCCTACTAACTACCTCATGTACGATGAAGACATGAAAAAAGTGATAGACAAATACTCTTATATAGATGAAAAAGGAAACAGAATAGTAAGTTGGGATTTTGCTAAATATGTGAACCATAGTTGCCTTTGCAACTCTATAAGTACAGGCTATGGTTTTGAAATAGCTATAAGAGATATTAAAAAAGGAGAGCAAATAACAGATGAATATGGTATTTTTAATTTAGATATAGAAATGGAGTGTGCTTGTGGCAATCCCAACTGTAGAAAAACTATAAAACCTAACGATTTTGATAATTATTATGCTGAATGGGATAAAAAAATACGAAATTCTATAATGAAATTATTTGAAGTAGAGCAACCTTTAATGCCTTTTATAGATAGAGATACCCGAAAAGAATTGGATAACTTGTTTGTAAATCCGGAAAACTACAAATCCGTTTATCACTTACGCTTAAAATAAGTATATGTTTTTAGCCATATTTTTATTAATTATTGGCTTAGTTCTTTTAGTAAAGGGAGCCGATTGGCTGGTAGAAAATGCTTCTGCTTTAGCCAAAAAATATAATGTTTCTGATTTAGTAATAGGACTTACCATTGTTGCTTTTGGTACTTCTGCTCCAGAGCTGGTGGTTAATATTATAGCTTCGCTACAAAAAAATCAAGATATAATTTTAGGAAATGTAATAGGTAGCAACAATTTTAATTTGTTTATAATATTGGGTATCACAGGCTTAATTTCGCCAATAATAGTACAAAAAAGTACCGTTTGGAAAGAAATTCCTTTTTCATTTTTTGCTGCTCTTTTGCTATTTATATTAGCTAATCATCTATTTGATTTTAATGGCGGGAATTTGGGAAGAGTAGATGGAATAATTTTGTTCATCATGTTTTTGAGTTTCCTTTATTTTATTTTTAAACAAATGAAAAATGAAGCTCCAATAGAAAGTACTATAACTGAAAATAGCATTGATAAAAAGATTTCACTAATTGTTGTGTTTTTAATTTTAGGATTAAGCAGCCTTATTTTAGGCGGAAAATTAGTAGTGGACAATGCTGTTATTATTGCCACAAATTTAGGTATTAATGAAAAATTAATAGGATTAACTATAGTGGCAGCAGGTACTTCTTTGCCGGAGTTGGCAACATCTGTAGTAGCAGCGTTAAAGAAAAACAATGATATAGCCATGGGCAATATTATTGGCTCTAATATTTTTAATATTTTCTTAATTCTATCTATTTCTTCTATTATTAACCCCATAGGCTACAACACCGCTTTTAATACGGATTTAGTTATACTAATGATAGGAACTATCTTTGTTTTTATAGCAATGTTTACCAGCGGAAAAAGAATTTTAGACAGATGGGAAGCCATGGTGCTTCTTGTTAGTTATGTGGCTTATATGGTGTATTTAGTAGCTAAGGAAATGTAATAAGCATTTTTCTGTTTATTTGTTCTTTAACTACTTGATTTTGTAGGTTTAAATAAACAATTTCAATTTCTGTAAAAGAAGATTTATACTTTTGAGTTATTTGTTTTTCTATCCACTTTTTTAGTACTGTATCATTGGGTTTATAATATTTAATATTAGCATTTATTACTTCTCTTTGAGGCGGAAATTGATAAGCACAATTAAGACACTTATCTCTCTTCATTATTTTTATAAAACTAAATTCATTTTTGGTATAAGGGTCAGAATACATATAATAGTTTTGAAATGGAAATACTGAAAATACTGCACTATTATATTTGCCTAAACCAATAAGCATAAGTGCATAAATAAACACCAATAAATGCAATGAATACAATGAAAGTGCTACCTTGTTTTCTTTAAATATTTTGATTGTTAAATCTGTATTCTTATAAAAAAAGAACGGCAATAAAGCAGGAGCAAAATCAAAGAAGTAAGTATCGGCAAAAAACCAAGTTAATGATTGAAACACCAAAATAAAAATGGCGAAATATTTATCATATCTTTGAGTGAAAAAAGCAATAATAAACAATAGTTCCGCAATAACAAGCAATATAAAAAAGCTATTGCTCAATGCTACATTATCTGCTACAAACCATCTAATTTTATTAGCTAAAGTATCGGGAGATAAATACATTTGTAAGCCATAATGTTCTTTAATAAGTGTAGAAAAATATCCTCCGTGAAGAAACGCACCTCTGATAACTTTCCACAATCCAGCCGAAAAATAAACCCAAACTACAGATAAACGCACCCAAGCTAAAGCTGTTTCAAACTTTTTTTTGTTATCAAAAACAAAAGGAATACTCATAAAAAATAGTCCTACCAAACTATGGTGCACTCCATGAGAACTATAGTAAATAACAATATAGAAAAAGAGCGTTATGCTAAAAAGTATGGGAAATTTGTTTGCTTTAGGTACAAACAATGCCCCTAAAGCACTAATAAATAATGTAATATCAATAAACCAAGCTGTAAAACTGCTTTGCAAAACAGTTTTAATAAACGGAATAGATGAAAAAACAATAAAACTTAAATCTTTGCTGGTATAAAAAACAGGATTGCCACTTAATTGATGTAACAATAAGCCATTATACAATCTTATTAGCAGTAAAATAATGGCAATAACATAAAATACACTTCTTATTTTCTTATAATTAGAAAGCATAAATTAAAGGTAACAGGAATTTTTAATAGCAAGCTATTTCAGTTCAGCAAAAATGCTATCAAAATCTATAGAAATATTACAACTTTTAGTGAGTTGGAAGTCATTACCTTCTACCCTACTTTTATATTTATTGTCTATCAATTCAAAAATTTCAATTTGTTTTTTCTCGGGGTCTGCCATTAAATAGTATTTAACGCCACAAGATTCATAAAGCGAAAATTTTGTGTTGCGGTCTTTTAGCTGAGTTGACGAAGATAAAATTTCTATAATTAAAATCGGTGATGTTTCAATAAAATCAGTATATGATGAATCACAGATAATAGCTATATCTGGACAAACTATTGTTTCTGAATCTATCTTCCAATCTAACTCATAAACCAAAGAACAAGGACATTCCTTTTTATTTTTTCTTAGTTCAGACTTTATAAACTCAATAAATAAAACGCCTAACTCTTGATGCAAGCGTTTTGGCGAAGGACTCATAGCTACCGGACTGCCATAAATTAATTCCCATTTGCCATCCCATTGCATATAATCGGCATAAGTATATTTTGGTATGTAATGTTTATCTGCCATTGTTTTAGTAAATATACAAAAAAGTTTTCAAATATCAATAAATAACCGGAAACTTCTTTGGGTTACTTTCATTCATAATTTTATAAACCGCATCAAATACATCATCGGCATTTGGCTTGCTAAAATAATCGCCATCAGTACCATACGACCCTCTATGAGCATGAGCACTCAGCGTTGTTGGCTTAGCATCTAAATATTTATAGCCTTCTTGCTTTTCTATTACTTGTTGCATCATATAGGCACTGGCTCCACCCGGCACATCTTCATCTAAAAACAAAATGCGGTTAGTTTTCTTTAATGATTCAACTATACTATTATTAATATCAAAAGGTAATAAACTTTGTACATCTATTAACTCAACACTAATATTAAATTCTTGTAACTGTTTTATAGCTTCTTCTGCTATACGCACACAAGAACCATAAGTAACTAATGTAATATCTGTTCCTTTTTGCAATACTTCCGGAATGCCCAAAGGCAAGGTAAACTCAGCTAAATTATCGGGTTCGGTTTCTTTTAATCTATAGCCGTTTAAACATTCTATAATTAATGCCGGCTCATCACTTTTTAGCATAGTATTATAAAATCCTGCTGCCTGTGTCATATTTCTGGGTACTAATACGTTCATTCCTCTTAAAGAATTGATAATCATTCCCATAGGCGAGCCCGTATGCCATATTCCTTCTAAACGGTGTCCTCTTGTTCTAATAATTAAAGGGCAACGTTGTATGCCGTTGGTTCTGTATGTTAGCGAAGCCACATCGTCTGTAAGTGGCTGTAAACCATAAATTAAATAATCTAAATATTGTATTTCTGCTATAGGACGCAAACCTCTCATAGCCATACCTATAGCCTGCCCCATTATGGTCAATTCTCTAATTCCTGTATCAAAAACTCGGTGCTTGCCATGCTTTTCTTGCATTCCTGCAAAACCTTGATTTACATCTCCTATTTTTCCTACATCTTCTCCAAAAGCTATTACTTTAGGATTATTTTCTAATATTAAATCAAAAGCTTTATTTAGTACCTCAAAACCACTTTTTTCTTCGCTGTTTGCAGAAAATTTAGCCTTAACTTCTTCAACTTTTAAAGCCGCATAAGGTGTTTCGCTATACAAATGCGTATTATACTTTTTGGCTACATCTTTATTATACGCTTTTACCCAATTTAATATCTGATTTCTTTCTGCATTATTTTCTCCTCTACTTAAACGCAATACTTTTTTGGCACTTTCCAACAAATCTTTTCTTACCGGATTATAAGCCGTTTTTAAATCTTCTATAGCTTTTGCTATTTCGGTAGATTTTGTACTTATATTTTGAAGACTGCTATACATAGCTAAAAGCTTGCTCATTTCCTCCTTAATAGGCTTGTTAAATGCTGCCCAAGCGGCACGTTTTTCTTCCGAAGCTTGCTTTTTAGCTTCTTTTTCTAATTCGTCTAAAGTATTGGCATCAGCTATAGCATTTTCTTCTATCCATGCTCTAAATTTTGCAAGGCAATCAAAATCTTTTTCCCACTGCAAACGCTCTTTACTTTTGTATCTTTCGTGCGAACCTGAGGTGCTATGTCCTTGAGGCTGAGTAACATCCGTAATATGAAACAAAGCCGGAATCTGCTTTTCTCTAACTAATTTTATTCCTTCTTCATAAACACTGCAAAGCTCTACATAATCATAAGCTTTTGCTTTAAAAATGTACATTCCATTGCCGTTGTCATCTAAACGAAAACCTTCTAATACTTCAGAAATATTTTCTTTAGTAGTTTGATATTTTTTAGGCACCGAAATACCATAGCCGTCATCGTAAACAGTAAAAGCCAATGGAATTTTTAACACACAAGCGGCATTAATGCTTTCCCAAAAATGTCCTTCCGATGTGCTGGCATCTCCAATAGTGGCAAAACACACTTCATTTCCTTTATTAGAAAAAGGATTTTCGCCCTGCAATTCTTTATTTTGTCTATAAAATTTAGAAGCTAAAGCTAAACCAATAGCTCGTGGCATTTGCCCCGCAGTAGAAGAAATATCAGCAGCGGTATTGTATAAATTTTTAGCTTCCAGCCACTCCCCTTTTTCATCAATTAATGGCGAAGCAAAATGTCCGTTCATTTGTCTTCCTCCGCTACACGGGTCTGCTCCTTCTTGTGGGTCGGCATAAAGCTGAGCATAAAACTGCTGCACATTAACCAAGCCTTTAGCCATCATTAAAGTTTGATCTCGGTAATAACCAGAACGAAAATCGCCTTTTTTAAAACTTTTAGACATAGCTATTTGAGCCAACTCTTTTCCATCGCCAAATATGCCAAATTTAGCCTTTCCGGTAAGCACTTCTTTTCGTCCCATAAGGCTGGCTTCTCTGCTTAAAATTGCTAATCTGTAATCGTCTAAAACTATTTGTATATAATCTTTTTCTTTGTCTATTTGTGCTGTTTTTTTACTCATGATTTTCAAAATATTGGGTTTGGTATGGGTTTTGCAAATATACAAAGTAGAATCATCTTATTTGGTTAAAATGGTGTTAATACTTCTATCTTTAAAAGATAATTCTTTATTTTTACAGACAAATAATTACTAATTCCATGAAAAAAATATTACCTTTTTTAATTCTTTTTGTAGGTTTAAATACTTATTTATTTGCACAAGATGGTGGTGCAAGAATTTCATTTGAAGAAGAAAAATTTGATTTTGGAGAAGTGGACGAAGGACCTCAAGTTACTCATGAATTTGTATTTACAAACAACGGAACTGAGCCTCTAATTTTAAGCAGAGTTAAAGCTTCTTGTGGGTGCACTACGCCTTCTTGGCCTAAAGACCCAATTTTACCGGGCGATGAAGGAAAAATATTGGTTACTTATAATACTGCCAAAAGACCGGGAAATTTTAATAAGTCAATAACCATTACCTCTAACGCTATAGAAGAAACTACAAAAGTTATTTATATAAAAGGGACAGTAACTGTTGCTCCGCAAGAAGAAACGATGCCTGTAAGACAGCCTGTTTTAATGAGCCCTATGAAATAATTTTAATTGGGAAATTAGGCAATTTGAAAATGAGTTAATATAATAATTTGTAAATTAAAGTTTTAAACACTCAATTCTTAATACTAAAATCTCACTACTAAAAAGAATGAAAAAAATACTTGTTACGGGCGGAAGTGGGTTTTTAGGAGCAGAGATAGTAAAACAATTAATACAAAAAGGCTACAAGGTAAAAGCATTAAAACGCAGTAATAGCGATACTTCTTTTCTTAAAGATTATGAAGGTAAATTTGAATGGGTAACAGGAGATGTACTGGATATTTCTTCTTTAGAAAATGCCATGCAAGATGTGAGCCAAGTGTATCATACTGCGGCTATGATTTCTTTTTCTCCGAGTGAGAAATACAAAATGTTTAAAATTAATATAGAAGGGACGGCTAATGTAGTTAACACGGCATTGCTCAAAAAGGTAGATAAACTTTTATATGTTAGCTCTATTACTTCTTTTGGTACATACCAATTTAAAGAGCCTATAAGCGAAGAAATAAAGTGGAAAGAACACCCCGACAACACCAATTATGCTGTTTCTAAACATCATGCAGAGTTAGAAATATGGAGAGGAAAAGAGGAAGGATTAGAGGTAATAATTGTAAATCCTTCTACTATTTTGGGAAAAGGAAATTGGAATAATGGTTCACTTCAAATATTTAAGCAAGTGCATGACGGTATTCCGTTTTATCCCAAAGGAAGTATGGGTTTTGTAGGCGTAGCAGATGTGGCAAAAGCTTCTATACTTTTAATGGATAGCACTAATAAAAACGAAAAGTTTATATTAAATGCTGAAAATATAAAGTTCAAAAAGCTATTTGAAATGATAGCTGGAGAATTTGGTGTAAAAGCACCACAAAAAGAGCTATCTAAATTTATACAAGAAATAGGCTGGCGATATTATTGGCTAAAATCTAAACTAACGGGAGAGCAACCTATGATTACCAAAAAAACTACTCAGTTTACACAGTGGGATTTTAATTTTAGCAATCAAAAAATTAAAGAAGCTATTGGTTTTGAATTTGAACCGGTAGAAAAGGTGGTAGAGAAGGCTTGTGGAGAGTTTAAGCAATACTAAAGGTTTTTTTGTTTTTTATTTAAAGTTACTTATTTATTAAGGGATGTTTGTTGTTGCTGAACGTTTAGTATATGAAAAGTAGGCGATTTCGAAGCACGAAACTTTCGGCTAAGTAGAAAGTATGATACGAGCCATAAGCCTTGATTTTACAACTATTCCGCCTATTTTTTATATACATTGTTGTACAGCGTTTTTATATTATTTTTTCTTCCTTCAGACGTTTTTGTTTCCATTCAGGAAGTTTGTCAAACTTGTGTCTCCATTGAGCCAAATTGTCCCTTTCTTTTTTAAAAGTTCCTGTTGGTGGATTTAATGCTGGATATTGATATCTGAAACTTAAAAATTCTTGTATTTGCTTTTCAAAAGAGTCAATATGTTTATTTGTTTCATGGTCAAAGTCAACTCCGAGTTCTAGCAATAAATCAACTCTTTCGTCTTCTAAGTATCTAATAGTTCCGTTTGCCTTTTTCCTTCCTTTTCTCTTTAAATGTCTTTGGTCATTTAACCATCTACCTAGTTTATTTTGTTTACCATCAGGATTAGTTTGAGGTACATGGGCATCTCCGTGTTTTTTTGTCCATTCCTTCAATTCCTTATACTTCTCCATCCATTGGTTATTTTTAGGATTAAACTCTGGTGAACCTTTTGACCATATAAAATCCAAATCATTCAACTTTTCAATTTTATAATCACTTAAAACTTCTTGGTTATTATAGGTTTTTTGCATTGCAACCCAATTACCTAAAGAATAAAAAGCATCTTCTCGATTTCGGGTGTGAGGAACATCAGAATCTCCATATTCTTCATAATATGCTTTTAAAAGTTCATAGTTATCTTCCCAAATTCTTGCCCATCTTATTTCATGGCCGTCACCAAAATAAAAGCCAACTGTTTCTAACTTCTTCTTATGGTCAGGTGGAATTGTTCCATTAGCGTAAAATACTTTTTGTTTTCTATACCATGTATAGAGACCTGGGTTGTCATAATCACGAGGAACTGTTACTTCGTTGTTTTTTTTCTTAAAATCAACGAATTCTTTAAAGTAACTTTCCCAAGTTTCTAGGTATTGTTCCGTTATTTTATACTCGTATGTCCTTATTGAACCACCACCGCCATTAGATTTGCCTTTCGTCTTTTCTGTTTCTTCTGTCTCTAAGTGCTCTGTTAAATCAAGGTCAATTTCATCATCTTCAGGTTCACCGTTTGCATTTATAAATGAGTTTAAATGATTCAGTAATCGAAGGATACTTTTGTGAGAAAGAAATTCAAATTTTGGTTCAATGGTCTTTTTTATTGAGTTTTCAAGTTCAACCAAACTCTTTTCTTCAGTTATTGTAATTCCCCATTCATGATTTATGTAAAGTCCACTGTCCGTAAAATTTGCAGAACTAATTAAGCCCCCAACATAATTGCTTAAATTCTTGAAAATGTAAATTTTGCCATGAAGTTTATTGTTGAGTGAAATCTTGCATTCAATTTCACCCGATTTGATTTTAGGTATTTCAATTAACGATTTAAGGGAATAGACCTTTTTAATTTGGTCTATAGAATTTGGTTGTAAAGTGGTGATAAGATAGATTTTTTTTATTCCATTCAAAACTTCATCCTTGAATAGAAGATTAAAGTCTCTCATTAAGTATGGACTTGTAATAAATAACTCGTCCGACTTACTAATCATGTCAAGAATATATTTCTTGTGATTATTGTCTTCAGATAAATTGTCTATTATTTCCATGTTCTTTTAAATGCTGTACAACGTCAGTATAAAAAATCGTTTTAATGTTTTTTATACACTGTTCAGCAAAGTTAGTGGTTTTTTAATAAAATGTCAAATATTTATATATTTAATTGATGCTACTTAACGGCATATTCGTGCCACGACTCCAAGTCGTGGCACGAGTATGATAATATTCAGTTATGTATGCAGTATTTTTAGTTGTATCTCACTACCGTCAAGCGTTCTGTTCCATAAAGATTAACCGAACTTAGGCTAATAATGAAACATTACAATCTATTCTTAAAAATCATTACGAAAACAACAAAATAGTTTCGGTAGTTTGCCACGGTGTAGGTGGCTTGTTAAATGTAAAATTATCCAACGGAAATTATTTAATTAAAGATAAAACTATTACAGGTTTTAATTGGTTTGAAGAAAGTTTGGCAAGAAGGAAAAAGACGTTCCTTTTAACTTAGAAGCTTCTTTAAAAGAAAGAGGAAGTAACTACAAAAAAGTATTGATACCCATGACTTCTCATGTAGAAATAGATGGAAATTTAATTACGGGGCAAAATCCATTTAGCTCAAAAGAAATAGCTGAAACAGTTATGAAAAAATTGAGAACGAAAACCTCCATTTAATACCGATTGGGAATAAATTTTGAGTTATTTAGTTTTCTTTATTTTCTCTGCAAATGCAATAATATGTCCGTCTGGGTCGGAAAAGTAGCAAACCTTGTCTCCCCAGTCTCTTTCAAGAATTGGGCTTATTAATTTTGCTCCACTTTTAGTTGCATTATCAAATTCAAGCTGAATATTGTCAACATACAAATACAGTTCACACCGTGGAATACCATTTCCTCTGTCGGGATGCGGTGTTTTGTCTGCTAATATTTTTGCAATTCCCTTGTTTGGCATTAGTCCAATTTTGCAATTGTCAGATAAGTTAAATTCTGTCATACCCGGAACATTTAGGTCAGGTATTTGCCGAAATATCTTTGTATAAAAGTCCACACTTGTTTGCTGGTCGTTTACATAAAGTATTGTCTCTAAATTTTTTATATGTTTCACCATTTGTCTATGGGTTAGTTGGTCATCAGTAATTATGTTGTTCTTAATTTTATCCTGTCCAAAGCTTATAATTTTTAAAAACACCAATACGAAAAAAGTCGTTTTGAAAGCAAATTTGACATGTACATTGTCCAGTCCTACTATTGGTGGCAACGGTAAATTTATGCATTAATCACAACAACAGATTCCGTTCAACCTGCGTTTTCATTGTTCGTCCTTCGGACGCAACGAAAACTTAGTTGTTAACAACTGTTATTTTATTTTTTCGTCAATATAATCCATAAATTCAGAAATTGGCAATCTATTGATGTCCTTTTGTTTAAATCCTAATTTTGATTTTTCTTCAAATAGGTCGGCATAAAATACGTTATAACCATCCCAAATAGAACTTGCACTTGGTACATTTTTGTGTCCGTTTTCCGCAAACCAATTTCTAACCTCATATACAACTTCCTCAGCTTCCCCTTTGTGGCATTTACAATCAGCAAAAGATAAGTCAGATAAAGCTTTTTGGGTACTATACTTTTCTTCCTCTAAAATCAGTATTTTTTTGTCCTTATATTCTTTACTTGGATTATAGTCTCTACAACCTAAATCTAAACCCAATTCAAAAGGCATATTTTGTCTGAAGTATTCTCCTTCTTTTTTCGCTTTTGCTCTACTTAAATCGTGAATAGAATATTTAGAAGACTCAATCAATTCTTTTATTTTGTGCAATCTTATTTCTCCAGAGTCATTTCTTTCTAGCGAAATCCTTGGGTTAAAGCCAATTTTCTTTACTGTATATAATAATGGTTTTAACAGAGGAAAATAGTCATCATCAAATGGGCAGTTAATAAATATATTTTTCTCAAAATCCATAATTATTTTTTCGATTTTTTCCACTGTTGAATGGAACCATCTTCTTTATGGATTACAACATCACTTCCAGATTTTCTATTTTTTTCTGCTCCTTTTACAGCCTGTTCTTTAGTCTTATAAACTTTTGTAGCTCGTTGAGCACCTTCTTTTTTAACAGCCCAACCAGAATCTCGTTTTACAACGTGAGTTCTTTTCGGTGATGATGTTTTTTTTGCCATTTGTTTGTTTTAATTCTGTCCAACGTGAGTTTGTGCATTAACCCACAAAACTCGGGCTTTTCAAATGTAAAAATAAGCTATATTTTTGAAAATTGAGAAGTTTTTTAGAGAAAATGGGAGGAGTGGATTTTATAGCATGAGATTTTGTAGTAAATGTGGTGTTTAAAAATGAAAAAAATAGCCGTTTTTATGGCTTTTAGTTGTTTTATTAGCTCTATTGGGTTAAAAATGGACATAGTTTGGTATAATTTGCTTTAAATTTGCTTTATGTTGCAACTACCCTACCATGTTATTTTAGCTTCAAAATCGCCCCGAAGGAAAGAATTACTTTCAGCCATAGTTAAAGATTTTGATATAAAAACTAAAGAGGTAGCAGAAGATTATCCCGAAAGTTTAAAAGCTACCGAAGTACCTGAATATTTAGCTTTACTGAAAGCTGAAACCATGAAAAAGGACTTGAAAGATAATGAACTACTTATTACGGCAGATACAATTGTAACACTTAACAACAAGATATACGGCAAGCCAAAAGATAAAAAAGATGCTGTTAAAATTTTGAAGGAATTATCAGGAAAAACGCATGAAGTAATTACAGGCGTTGCATTAATAAGTACTACTAAAAAAGTAACTTTTAAAAGTATAACACAAGTATCTTTTAACACCTTAAGTTTAAACGAAATAAACTATTATATTGACAATTTTGCTCCCTACGATAAAGCAGGTGCTTATGCCATTCAAGAGTGGATAGGGATGGTAGGAATTGAAAAAATTGTAGGCGATTATTTTAATGTAGTAGGCTTGCCTCTAAATAAACTGTATAAAGAGCTAAAAAAATTTTAATCTTTTTCTTTTTCAAGCAGTACTTTAAAATTTTCCATTCCTTCAATATGAGAAACCACAACTTTTATAACACCTAAAATAGGCAAGGCAATAATAGTTCCTATCATACCCCAAAGAAGAGAGAAAGCCACTACACCAAATATGGTTATAAAAGGGTTTAAGTCTATTTGGTCGCCTATAATAAAAGGGGTAAGCACATAACTTTCTGCCACTTGAGCTACACTTATAACAGCCACCACTAAAATACCTGCTCCCACACCCGAATATAGCGTAGCCAAACCGGCAGCTACACCACCACCTATTACATTTCCTATGTATGGAATAATAGAAAAAATGGAAGCAAACAAAGCTAAAAATAAAGCATGAGGCACACCCACTAATAAAAAACCAATGTAGTAAACTACAAACAGTATTAAAATTATTATTCCTTTGCCTAAAATATAGTTTGTTATAGATTTTTTAGACTGCTTTATTATAGACGCAATGGTTTCTTTTTTATCTTCTGAAAATGATTTATAAATAAACTTCTTAAAGGTTTTTCTTTGCATTAGTATGAAAACTAAATAAACTAAAACCATTACCATTTGTGTAACAAAACTTGCAAATGAAGATGCCCAAACAGCCACATAAGATTTTAGTGTTTTAAACAATTCTCCCGACTCAGAAAGCGATTCAAAAATATTATACCCAAACTGCCGAACAGACCAATTGGCTATCATATTATACATGTCTTCTCCTTTGGTTTTTATTTCGGGCAAATCTTGTGAAATAACATTAAACTGCCAAAATATAACTACAAAAACACCCGTAGAAACTACTAAAAAAATAAGAATAGATATACTAATAGAAAGCCACTCGGGTAGTCCTTTTTGTATAAGCTTATCAATAGGTTTAATAAAAACTACTGCACAAAAAAGTGCCACAATGAGTGGCACTATTAAGGTAGAACCGTAGTATAAAACGGCTACAGTTCCTATTACAGCAAATATTAAATAGAATACTTGCTGCAATGAAAATTTTAGTTTACTTGAAGATAGCACAAAACCTTATTGGTAGGCAAATACCACTCTGCCGTTTATAGCCACTTCTTCCCAAGTTTTGCTTACGCCATCTGCTCCCATGTGCAAATCTTTACAAGCTTTATGTAATGATTTTAAGGCATCAAGAGCTTTATAATCAGCTAATTGAATTACTGATTCTAATGTAAAAACATCATCAGAAATAGAATATTGTACAGGGAATTTTTGTTCTACACCATTAAGGGTTAGCGTTAAAAAAGCATCACCTTCTTCAAAGGTTAATGTTCCTTTAATATCTCCTGCTAATTTATCAAAGAAAAATGTTCTTAAAGTAGCATCTCTTGCCGTATCTTTTGTAAAAACACTACTCATAGGAACGGTAATAGATGCTCCGTTTAAAATATCAATAGGTGTTTCTGCATCATTTACATTTTCTAAAGTAAATTGTTTGAAAGTACCTTTTACCGGTGCTTTGTCGGTGGTCTTGTAGGCTGTCCATCCCACTGTGGTTGAATCGTTAACAATGCCAAGTTTTTGTACTACTACTTCTTCGGTAGTTTCAGTTACTACTTCTTCTGCGGGTGCATTTTGTTTGCAAGAAAATAAAGCTGCTACAAACAAAAATAATAAGGCTGTGTATTTCATAAGTTATTAATTTTTGCCACAAGGTACAAACAATTTCAACTTTGCTACAAATGCTTTATCATTTTTTAAGGTTTCGGTATAAATAATTGTTTCCGTAAAAGGAATTTGGGATTCCGTATAAATTTTTCCGTTTCACTACAAAATTTTACGGAATGACGCCTCTGAGAGGATGATTTTTTGAACTAAAAGTTCAAAAAATCATCTCCTTGTTCTTCAACCAGTTTAATTTTTTACAGAGTTTTCGGCTAATGGGTGCCCCACTTGCAAACTTAAGGTGCACTTTTATCCGACCTTAATCAAAAATACGTTAAGAAATGATGTAAAACAGACATCCAAAATGAATGAAATTATAAAAAAGTAAACAGACAAATTAGTATGCTCCCACAAGTAAAAATACTTTAGGGAAAATGAAATTGAGCATACATTAATTTGTCATCGTCTGTTTTGTAGCATTTTAGTGTTTTTGATTACAGTCTTGATTTTTTGTTACTTTTGTATCAAGACAAAAGTAAAAAGAAAACTGTAATTCAAGTTATTTAAACGTCCCAAGATGCTATATTAAACGTAAATTATTGGTATAAAACGAATATTCATAAAACAAAAAAAATAAACAAAAAAAAATCCCAAGCCAGTGTGGCTTGGGATTTTTTATCTAAACATCTATTAGTCTATCTAACACTCTATCTGTCTAACCGTCTATTTATCATCTACTTCTTCAAACTCTACATCTTCTGCATCGTTGCTTGCATTACTATTGCCTGCATCGGCAGTAGGTTCAGCTTGAGTAGCATCTGCGTTTCCGGCTTGTTGCTGAGCATTGTATATATCTTGACTTGCTGCTTGGAAAACGGTATTTAATTTTTCCATAGCACCGTCTATTGCCGACATATCTTTTGCTCCGTGAGCTTTTTTCAACTCGGCTAAAGCTGTTTCTATTTCGCCTTTTTTATCAGCAGGAATTTTATCGCCATTTTCTTTTAGTTGCTTTTCTGTTTGGAAAATTAAACTATCAGCTTGGTTCAATTTTTCTATTTCTTCCTTAGCTTTTTTATCGGCTTCTTCATTGGCTTTAGCTTCTGTTTTCATTTTTTCAATTTCATCTTGGCTTAAACCTGTTGAAGCTTCTATTCTAATACTTTGCTCTTTTCCTGTACCTTTATCTTTAGCACCTACGCTTAAAATACCGTTGCTATCTATATCAAAAGTTACTTCTATTTGTGGTACGCCACGCATTGCCGGTGGTATATCGCTTAAATGAAATCTTCCTATAGTACGGTTGTCTTTAGCCATAGAACGTTCTCCTTGAAGTACGTGTATTTCTACACTTGGCTGGTTATCTACAGCAGTTGTAAATACTTGCGATTTTTTAGTAGGTATAGTAGTATTTGATTCTATTAATTTAGTAAACACGCCACCCATAGTTTCTAATCCTAAAGAAAGAGGTGTTACGTCAACTAAAACAATATCATCATCTACATCTCCACTTAAAATTCCACCTTGTATAGCTGCACCTACTGCCACTACTTCATCCGGATTAACACCTTTTGATGGTTTTTTACCAAAAAAGTTTTCTACTGTTTCTTGAATTTTAGGGATACGAGTAGAACCACCTACTAATATTACTTCGTCAATATCATTTTTAGTATATCCGGCATCCTTAAGTGCTTCTTGCATTGGTTTAAGTGTGCGTTGTACTAAAGTATCGCTTAACTGCTCAAATTTAGAACGGCTTAATTTTTTAACCAAGTGTTTAGGCACTCCGTCAATAGCCGTAACATAAGGCAAGTTTATTTCTGTTTCTGAAGAGCTTGACAATTCTATTTTAGCTTTTTCAGCAGCTTCTTTTAAACGTTGCAATGCCATTGGATCTTTTTTCAAATCCACATTTTCATCTTTTTTAAACTCGTCAGCCAACCAGTCAATTATTACGTTATCAAAATCATCTCCACCTAAGTTTACATCTCCGTTTGTAGATTTTACTTCAAAAACGCCATCGCCTAATTCAAGTATGGAAACATCAAAAGTACCACCACCTAAATCATAAACAGCTATTTTCATATCTTGATGTTTTTTATCAAGACCATAAGCTAAAGCTGCTGCTGTTGGTTCGTTTATTATACGTCTTACTTTTAAGCCTGCTATTTCTCCTGCTTCTTTAGTAGCCTGACGTTCAGAGTCATTAAAATATGCAGGAACGGTAATAACAGCCTCTGTAATAGTTGTTCCCAAATAATCTTCTGCCGTTTTTTTCATTTTTTGAAGAATGATAGCAGATATTTCTTGAGGCGTATATTTTCTATCGTCTATTTGAACTCTAATAGTGTCATTATCTCCTTTTACTACATCGTAAGCTACTCTGTCGGTAGAAGGACTTTCACTAAATCTTTTTCCCATAAATCTTTTTACAGAAGATACGGTTCTTTTCGGATTGGTTACCGCTTGTCTTTTTGCAGGATCGCCTACTTTACGCTCGCCATTATCCATAAAAGCCACCACACTTGGAGTAGTTCTTCTTCCTTCATCGTTTTGAATAACTACCGGGTCGCTTCCTTCCATAACAGCCACGCAAGAGTTGGTTGTCCCTAAGTCTATTCCTATTATTTTACCCATTTTATATTTTTATTTTGTTGTTATTAATTTGTGTTACACTTTTTGTTAGTCAAAGTTCGTTCCAACGGTTTTTTATGTCATTTTTATGAAAAAATGGCAGAAATAATAAAAATTGGTGGCTAATTAAATGTCAAATAGTCTTTTGAAAATATGTTTTTGCTATAAAAAGGGTGTAGAAATAGTAGTTCTTAGCAGACTAAGCTCAAAATCAAATTATTTATTACTTATATAGGTAGTTTATTCAGTGTAATTTAATTAAAAGGAAACGGCAAAGTTTTTGATACAAAGCCATTTTTTTAGTAATTTTGGCGTATATATAACGTATATGCTTAGACAAAGATTAGCCCAAAAACTGCAACAAAAATTAAGTCCTCAACAAATACAGTTGATGAAGCTTTTGCAAATACCTACTGCAAATTTGGAGCAACGTATAGAAGAAGAGTTGGAAGCCAACCCTGCTTTAGAAGAAGGCGATGCTATAGATAATGTATTAGATGAGTTGGATGACGAAATGGAAGAAAGGGGAAAAGACGAAGATGTAGAAACGGAATCTTTAGAAGAATATGGTGTAGAAGATTATTTTGATGATGAAGGCGATTATCCCGATTATAAAACTTCTGATGGATACGCTAATAGTGGCGGAGATAGCGAGCATACAGATATTCCTTTTTCTGTGGGTGTAACTTTTCATGAATTTTTATTAAAACAGCTGGGTATAAAAGAATTAGATGACGAAAGTTATTTAATAGGCAGTCAAATAATAGGAAGTATTGGCGATGACGGTTATTTGCGTAGAGAATTAATAAATATAGTAGATGATTTAGCTTTTGCTCAAAATATAACTACCACGGAGGAAGAAGTAGAAGAAATGTTAGAACTGGTACAAACATTTGACCCACCGGGTGTTGGAGCAAGAGATTTGCAAGAGTGTTTACTACTTCAGTTAGATAGAAAAGATAGCAATCCGCTAATTAGAAAAGCACAGGTAATGATTAAAAATTATTTTGATCAATTTGCTAAAAAACATTACAGCAAACTTGAAAATGCTTTAGATTTAGGCTCGGATGAATTGAAAAGTGTTATAGATGAAGTGCTAAAATTAAATCCAAAACCGGGAAGCAGTTATTCAGAAAGTCAAGGTTCAGCAAAGGTTAATAGATATATTATTCCCGATTTTACTATAAAAAATAATGAAGGAGAGCTTGAATTGTTATTAAATATGCGTAATGCTCCGGATTTAAAAGTTAGCAAATCTTTTAAGGATATGTATGAGGGATACAAAGCGAGCAAAGAAAAAAGTACCGACCAAAAAAATGCTATTTTGTTTATAAAGCAAAAAATGGATGCTGCCAAGTGGTTTATAGATGCTATACGCCAACGCCAGCAAACCATGATGCTAACCATGCGTACTATTTTAGATTATCAAATAAATTTCTTTTTAACAGGCGATGAAACACAGCTACGCCCCATGATTTTGAAAGATATAGCTAATGAAACGGGCTTGGATATTTCTACAGTTTCAAGGGTGGCAAACTCAAAATATGTACAAACAGAATTTGGTATTTATTTATTGAAATACTTTTTTAGCGAAAGTATGCAAAATGAAGATGGAGATGAAGTTTCTACAAGAGAGATAAAAGCTATTTTGCAAGAAGTAATTGGTGCAGAAAACAAAAAGAAGCCTTTATCTGACCAAAAATTAATGGAAAAACTAAAAGATAAAGGCTATATAATAGCCAGAAGAACAGTGGCTAAATATAGAGAGCAATTGAATATTCCGGTGGCAAGATTGAGAAAAGAGTTATAGAATGAATAAAAGTTTTTCTAAATTTATTTCTTTAGTTTTTGCTCCTATTTTAATGCCGTTATACATGGCACTAATAATAGTGTATGCTCATCCTCAAGAATTTACAGACACCAGTTTAATACACAATGACGTACGTTTAATGTATTTTGGGGCAATAGTAGTTTTATTCCCCTTGGTTTCTTTATTTTTTATGAAGAAACTGGAGTTATTTCCAAGCTGGCAAATAGAAGATCCCAAACAAAGGTTTATACCCATGATAGCCATAGCTACATTTTGGCTTTGGTCTTATTTTATGTTTAAACAGGGAGCTTTATACAAAACTTCAAGCTATCATGTATTGCCAGATATGCTATTGGGCTGTATTATATCCTTATTCATATTATTTCCTTTAAATTTTACTTCAAAATTAAATTTTCATACTGTTGGTGTGGGAGCAGTGCTGGGTATGCTAATTAGTATTATTCCTACCAGCCAATATAATCTTATCACTATTTTAATAGTAAGTATAGTTTTAGGAGGATTATTAATTAGTGCTCAAATGACACTAAAAAATGAAGATAAAAACACGCTGTTATTCAGTTTTTTAATAGGATTTGTAGGACAGTTTTTATCGTATCAAATTTTAAGCAAATTCTTATAAATGGTTTTTACTCCCCAAACCCCAATTTCCCAGCTGGGCGAAGAAGCTATTATATTGATAGACAAACCTTTAGAGTGGACATCTTTTGATGTGGTTAAAAAATTAAAATATGCTATAAGTAAAAAATTAGGCCTAAAAGGAAGGAAATTTAAAATAGGACATGCAGGCACTTTAGACCCACTGGCAACGGGTTTATTAATTTTGTGTACAGGAAAAGGAACTAAAAAAATTCAAAGTATTCAAGATGCCGAAAAAACCTATACCGGCACAATAAGTTTAGGAGCCACAACCCCTTCTTATGATTTAGAAACGGATATAAATGAAACTTTTGATACCAATTTAATTTCGGCAGAGCAATGCCAAAAAGTAGCACAAAGTTTTGTAGGTAATTATGAACAAATTCCTCCTTTGTATTCGGCTATTTGGGTAAATGGAAAACGAGCTTACGAACTGGCAAGAAAAGGAAAAGATGTTGAGTTAAAAAGTAGAGAAGTACAAATATTTTCATTTGATATAGATGTTACTCATCTGCCTTATGTTGATTTTGAGGTGCAATGTAGTAAAGGAACATATATCCGCACTTTGGCAAATGATTTTGGCATTAGACTTAACAATGGTGCACATTTAAGCGAATTAAGAAGAACTAAAATAGGCAATTTTGACATTTCAAACGCTTGGACTATAGATGAGTTTATTTTTCATTTAGAAAACGCATAAAACAACAAGTTCACATCTTTTAACTAAATCAAAACAATTTTATAGTTTACTCCGTATAATCACGTAAATCTCAACGTGAAAACCCCTGTTAATTATATAATCTTATTGGGATTATTCCTGTTTTCTACCCATAATATATACGGGCAGTCGGGTTTATGCGATTCTAACACGCCCTTTTATAATGTAGATTTATCTTCTAATCCGGATTCTATATGGATTTCTCCTCCTGATGTAAGAGTCGGAGGATGTTGTGGCACTTCGCACCCTATTCGCTGTATAGAGTTTGAGGTACTTTTAGAACCCAATGCTGCGGGGATAATTTTTGACATTTATTCTGGAGCAATGCCTTCGGGAGCACTATTTTACCAAGTTAATTGTGGCCCAGAAATTCCTATTGGTGAAATGATATGTCTTGAAGGACCTGGTCCTCATACTATTACATTCTGCAAGCCTGGAGCTAATCAAAATGAATATACTATTCAGTCCATACCGGGTACATTTAATTTATATGGAACCGGCACTACAAAAGGTTGTGATGCGGATATTTATGTAGAAGGATTAATAGATAGCACTATTGTTTGGCATGAATTAACTTCAGGAACAGGGGAGTATGATAGTCTTTTTACTTGTTTAACAGGGTGCGATACAACTCAGTTTAACTCCACACCCGGAATGCCTGATAGCCTTCAAATTCAGGTTTGTGGTTATTTAGAGCCATCTGTTTGTAGTTTTACCTCTATTTATAGATGTGATACATTAAGTATTCCAATTAATGAACCCCTAAGTGTTGAACTTGATTCTTATTATAAGTTTACTTGTTATGATGAATTGCCATTTGAAATAGCACCAACTATTAATGGCTATACACCATCTATAATATATGAATGGTACGATTCTACAGACCTATTGGGTAATCTAATCGGAACAGATTCTACATTGCAAATCACAGAAACAGGTTATTATTCTGTTTTAGTTTATGATACATTATTTTCTGCTTGTTCAAGAGATACAGCTAATGTTTTTATTGAGGTTTTTCCTTTTCCAGAAATTTCTCCTATTTCTAATGATACATTATGCTTGGGTGAGAGTTTAACTGTTACACCTACTGTTACTATTGGAAGTTTAAACTGGTATATCAATGATACGCTTTATTGTGGCAACTGCTCATCTACAACTTTTAATCCGCTATCTGAGTTTACGGTTACATTATCCCTTACCGACTCTATAGGATGTATGGATTCTACTGAATTTTCAATTTATACAAATCCTACTTTTGCTCCTACACAAACTATAGAAATTTGCGATAATGATTCGTTCTTATTGCCAAGTGGTACTTATGTAAATACGGCAGGTGTGTATGTAGATTCTTTTGCTTCGGTGTTTGGTTGCGATTCGGTGTGGACGACTACAGTTATCGTGCATCCTACTTTTGCTCCTGCTCAAACGGTGGAAATTTGTGATAATGATTCCTTCTTGTTGCCTTCGGGGACTTTTGTTGCTACGGCTGGTGTATATGTAGATTCTTTTGCTTCGGTTTATGGTTGTGATTCGGTGTGGACTACTACGGTAATTGTGCATCCTACTTTTGCTCCAAGTCAAACGATTGAAATTTGTGATAATGATTCGTTCTTATTGCCTTCGGGTGTTTTTGTTACTGTTGCCGGGGTGTATGTAGATCCTTTTGCTTCGGTTTATGGCTGTGATTCGGTGTGGACTACGACTGTGATGGTGCACCCTACTTTTGCTCCTGCTCAAACGGTGGAAATTTGCGACAACGATTCCTTCTTGTTGCCAAGTGGCACTTATGTAAATACGGCAGGTATTTATGTAGATTCTTTTGCTTCGGTGTTTGGCTGTGATTCTATCTGGACTACTACGCTTATCGTGCATCCGACTTTTGCTCCTACACAAACGGTGGAAATTTGTGATAATGATTCGTTCTTATTGCCTTCGGGTGTTTTTGTTGCTACTGCCGGTGTGTATGTAGATTCTTTTGCTTCGGTTTATGGCTGTGATTCTGTTTGGACTACGACTGTGATTGTACACCCTACTTTTGCTCCTAATCAAACGATTGAAATTTGCGATAATGATTCTTTCTTATTGCCTTCGGGTGTTTTTGTTGCTACTGCCGGTGTGTATGTAGATTCTTTTGCTTCGGTATTTGGTTGTGATTCGGTGTGGACTACGACTGTGATTGTGCACCCGACTTTTGCTCCTTCGCAAACCGTGGAAATTTGTGATAATGATTCGTTATTATTGCCTTCGGGTGTTTTTGTTGCTACTGCCGGTGTGTATGTAGATTCTTTTGCTTCGGTTTATGGCTGTGATTCTGTTTGGACTACGACTGTGATTGTACACCCTACTTTTGCTCCTTCGCAAACTATAGAAATTTGCGATAATGATTCTTTCTTGTTGCCTTCGGGGACTTTTGTAAATACTGCCGGTGTGTATGTAGATTCTTTTGCTACCGTTTATGGTTGTGATTCTATTTGGACGACTACGGTGATTGTGCACCCTACTTTTGCTCCAAGTCAAACGGTGGAAATTTGCGATAATGATTCTTTCTTGTTGCCTTCGGGGACTTTTGTTGCTACTGCCGGGGTGTATGTGGATTCTTTTGCTTCCGTGTTTGGCTGTGATTCTATTTGGACTACGACTGTTATCGTGCACCCTACTTTTGCTCCTGCTCAAACGGTGGAAATTTGTGATAATGATTCTTTCTTGTTGCCTTCGGGGACTTTTGTTGCTACTGCCGGTGTGTATGTAGATTCTTTTGCTTCGGTATTTGGTTGTGATTCTGTTTGGACTACGACTGTGATTGTGCACCCGACTTTTGCTCCTAATCAAACGGTGGAAATTTGCGATAATGATTCCTTCTTGTTGCCTTCGGGTGTTTTTGTTGCTACGGCTGGTGTGTATGTAGATTCTTTTGCTTCGGTTTATGGTTGTGATTCGGTGTGGACTACGACTGTAATTGTGCATCCTACTTTTGCTCCTATGCAAACAGTGGAAATTTGCGATAATGATTCGTTCTTGTTGCCTTCGGGTGTTTTTTTGTTGCTACTGCCGGTGTGTATGTAGATTCTTTTGCTTCGGTTTATGGTTGTGATTCGGTGTGGACTACGACTGTGATTGTGCATCCTACTTTTGCTCCTACGCAAACCGTAGAAATTTGTGATAATGATTCTTTCTTGTTGCCTTCGGGTGTTTTTGTTGCTACTGCCGGTGTGTATGTAGATTCTTTTGCTTCGGTTTATGGTTGTGATTCGGTGTGGACTACGACTGTGATGGTGCATCCTACTTTTGCTCCTACTCAAACGGTGGAAATTTGCGATAATGATTCCTTCTTGTTGCCTTCGGGTGTTTTTGTTTCTACTGCCGGTGTATATGTAGATTCTTTTGCTTCGGTTTATGGTTGTGATTCGGTGTGGACTACGACTGTGATTGTGCATCCTACTTTTTTGCTCCTATGCAAACAGTGGAAATTTGCGATAATGATTCGTTCTTGTTGCCAAGTGGTACTTATGTAAATACGGCAGGTATTTATGTAGATTCTTTTGCTTCGGTGTTTGGTTGCGATTCGGTGTGGACGACTATGGTGATTGTGCATCCTACTTTTACTCCTACGCAAACCGTGGAAATTTGCGATAACGATTCTTTCTTATTGCCAAGTGGTATTTATGTAAATACGGCAGGTATTTATGTAGATTCTTTTGCTTCGGTTTATGGTTGTGATTCGGTGTGGACTACGACTGTGATTGTGCATCCTACTTTTGCTCCTATGCAAACAGTGGAAATTTGCGATAATGATTCGTTCTTGTTGCCAAGTGGTACTTATGTAAATACGGCAGGTATTTATGTAGATTCTTTTGCTTCGGTGTTTGGTTGCGATTCGGTGTGGACGACTACGCTTATCGTGCATCCGACTTTTGCTCCTGCTCAAACCGTGGAAATTTGTGATAATGATTCGTTCTTATTGCCTTCGGGTGTTTTTGTTTCTACTGCCGGTGTATATGTAGATTCTTTTGCTTCGGTTTATGGCTGTGATTCTGTTTGGACTACGACTGTGATTGTGCATCCTACTTTTGCTCCTATGCAAACCGTGGAGATTTGCGATAATGATTCGTTTTTGTTGCCAAGTGGTACTTATGTAAATACGGCAGGTATTTATGTAGATTCTTTTGCTTCGGTTTATGGTTGTGATTCTATCTGGACTACTACGCTTATCGTGCACCCTACTTTTACTCCTACACAAACTATAGAAATTTGTGATAATGATTCTTTCTTGTTGCCTTCAGGGACTTTTGTTGCTACTGCCGGGGTGTATGTGGATTCTTTTGCTTCCGTGTTTGGCTGTGATTCTATTTGGACTACGACTGTTATCGTGCACCCTACTTTTGCTCCTGCTCAAACGGTGGAAATTTGTGATAATGATTCTTTCTTGTTGCCTTCGGGGACTTTTGTTGCTACTGCCGGTGTGTATGTAGATTCTTTTGCTTCGGTATTTGGTTGTGATTCTGTTTGGACTACGACTGTGATTGTGCACCCGACTTTTGCTCCTAATCAAACGGTGGAAATTTGCGATAATGATTCCTTCTTGTTGCCTTCGGGTGTTTTTGTTGCTACGGCTGGTGTGTATGTAGATTCTTTTGCTTCGGTTTATGGTTGTGATTCGGTGTGGACTACGACTGTAATTGTGCATCCTACTTTTGCTCCTATGCAAACAGTGGAAATTTGCGATAATGATTCGTTCTTGTTGCCTTCGGGTGTTTTTGTTGCTACTGCCGGTGTGTATGTAGATTCTTTTGCTTCGGTTTATGGTTGTGATTCGGTGTGGACTACGACTGTGATGGTGCATCCTACTTTTGCTCCTACGCAAACCGTAGAAATTTGTGATAATGATTCTTTCTTGTTGCCTTCGGGTGTTTTTGTTGCTACTGCCGGTGTGTATGTAGATTCTTTTGCTTCGGTTTATGGTTGTGATTCGGTGTGGACTACGACTGTGATGGTGCATCCTACTTTTGCTCCTACTCAAACGGTGGAAATTTGCGATAATGATTCCTTCTTGTTGCCTTCGGGTGTTTTTGTTTCTACTGCCGGTGTATATGTAGATTCTTTTGCTTCGGTTTATGGTTGTGATTCGGTGTGGACTACGACTGTGATTGTGCATCCTACTTTTGCTCCTATGCAAACAGTGGAAATTTGCGATAATGATTCGTTCTTGTTGCCAAGTGGTACTTATGTAAATACGGCAGGTATTTATGTAGATTCTTTTGCTTCGGTGTTTGGTTGCGATTCGGTGTGGACGACTATGGTGATTGTGCATCCTACTTTTACTCCTACGCAAACCGTGGAAATTTGCGATAACGATTCTTTCTTATTGCCAAGTGGTATTTATGTAAATACGGCAGGTATTTATGTAGATTCTTTTGCTTCGGTTTATGGTTGTGATTCGGTGTGGACTACGACTGTGATTGTGCATCCTACTTTTGCTCCTATGCAAACAGTGGAAATTTGCGATAATGATTCGTTCTTGTTGCCAAGTGGTACTTATGTAAATACGGCAGGTATTTATGTAGATTCTTTTGCTTCGGTGTTTGGTTGCGATTCGGTGTGGACGACTACGCTTATCGTGCATCCGACTTTTGCTCCTGCTCAAACCGTGGAAATTTGTGATAATGATTCGTTCTTATTGCCTTCGGGTGTTTTTGTTTCTACTGCCGGTGTATATGTAGATTCTTTTGCTTCGGTTTATGGCTGTGATTCTGTTTGGACTACGACTGTGATTGTGCATCCTACTTTTGCTCCTATGCAAACCGTGGAGATTTGCGATAATGATTCGTTTTTGTTGCCAAGTGGTACTTATGTAAATACGGCAGGTATTTATGTAGATTCTTTTGCTTCGGTTTATGGTTGTGATTCGGTGTGGACTACGACTGTGATTGTGCATCCTACTTTTGCTCCTACGCAAACGGTGGAGATTTGCGATAATGATTCCTTCTTGTTGCCTTCGGGGACTTTTGTTGCTACTGCCGGTGTGTATGTAGATTCTTTTGCTTCGGTATTTGGTTGTGATTCTGTTTGGACTACGACTGTGATTGTACACCCTACTTTTGCTCCTATGCAAACAGTGGAAATTTGCGATAATGATTCGTTCTTATTGCCTTCGGGGACTTTTGTTGCTACTGCCGGTGTGTATGTAGATTCTTTTGCTTCGGTATTTGGTTGTGATTCTGTTTGGACTACGACTGTGATTGTGCACCCGACTTTTGCTCCTAATCAAACGGTGGAAATTTGCGATAATGATTCCTTCTTGTTGCCTTCGGGTGTTTTTGTTGCTACGGCTGGTGTGTATGTAGATTCTTTTGCTTCGGTTTATGGTTGTGATTCGGTGTGGACTACGACTGTAATTGTGCATCCTACTTTTGCTCCTATGCAAACAGTGGAAATTTGTGATAATGATTCTTTCTTGTTGCCTTCAGGGACTTTTGTTGCTACTGCCGGGGTGTATGTGGATTCTTTTGCTTCCGTGTTTGGCTGTGATTCTATTTGGACGACTACGGTGATTGTGCACCCTACTTTTGCTCCGAGTCAAACGGTGGAAATTTGCGACAACGATTCCTTCTTGTTGCCAAGTGGCACTTATGTAAATACGGCAGGTATTTATGTAGATTCTTTTGCTTCGGTTTATGGCTGTGATTCTATCTGGACTACTACGCTTATCGTGCATCCGACTTTTGCTCCTACACAAACGGTGGAAATTTGTGATAATGATTCTTTCTTATTGCCTTCGGGTGTTTTTGTTGCTACTGCCGGTGTGTATGTAGATTCTTTTGCTTCGGTTTATGGTTGTGATTCGGTGTGGACTACGACTGTGATTGTGCATCCTACTTTTGCTCCTACGCAAACCGTAGAAATTTGTGATAATGATTCTTTCTTGTTGCCTTCGGGTGTTTTTGTTGCTACTGCCGGTGTGTATGTAGATTCTTTTGCTTCGGTTTATGGCTGTGATTCTATCTGGACTACGACTGTGATGGTGCATCCTACTTTTGCTCCTACTCAAACGGTGGAAATTTGCGATAATGATTCCTTCTTGTTGCCTTCGGGTGTTTTTGTTTCTACTGCCGGTGTATATGTAGATTCTTTTGCTTCGGTTTATGGCTGTGATTCTGTTTGGACTACGACTGTGATTGTGCATCCTACTTTTGCTCCTATGCAAACAGTGGAAATTTGCGATAATGATTCGTTCTTGTTGCCTTCGGGTGTTTTTGTTGCTGCTGCCGGTGTGTATGTAGATTCTTTTGCTTCGGTTTATGGCTGTGATTCTATCTGGACTACTACGCTTATCGTGCATCCTACTTTTGCTCCTAATCAAACTATAGAAATTTGCGATAATGATTCGTTCTTATTGCCTTCGGGTGTTTTTGTTGCTACTGCCGGGGTGTATGTAGATTCTTTTGTTACCGTGTTTGGTTGTGATTCGGTGTGGACTACGACTGTGATTGTGCATCCTACTTTTGCTCCAAGTCAAACTATAGAAATTTGTGATAATGATTCTTTCTTGTTGCCTTCGGGGACTTTTGTTGCTGCTGCCGGTGTGTATGTAGATTCTTTTGCTTCGGTTTATGGCTGTGATTCTGTTTGGACTACGACTGTGATGGTGCACCCTACTTTTGCTCCTACGCAAACGGTGGAAATTTGTGATAATGATTCGTTCTTGTTGCCAAGTGGTACTTATGTAAATACGGCAGGTATTTATGTAGATTCTTTTGCTTCGGTTTATGGTTGTGATTCGGTGTGGACTACGACTGTGATTGTGCATCCTACTTTTGCTCCGAGTCAAACGGTGGAAATTTGTGATAATGATTCGTTCTTATTGCCTTCGGGTGTTTTTGTTACTGTTGCCGGGGTGTATGTAGATCCTTTTGCTTCGGTTTATGGCTGTGATTCGGTGTGGACTACGACTGTGATTGTGCACCCTACTTTTGCTCCTGCTCAAACGGTGGAAATTTGCGACAACGATTCCTTCTTGTTGCCAAGTGGCACTTATGTAAATACGGCAGGTATTTATGTAGATTCTTTTGCTTCGGTGTTTGGCTGTGATTCTATCTGGACGACTACGCTTATCGTGCATCCTACTTTTACTCCTGCTCAAACTATAGAAATTTGTGATAATGATTCCTTCTCGTTGCCAAGTGGCACTTATGTAAATACGGCAGGTATTTATGTAGATTCTTTTGCTTCGGTTTATGGTTGTGATTCGGTGTGGACTACGACTGTGATGGTGCATCCTACTTTTGCTCCTACTCAAACGGTGGAAATTTGCGATAATGATTCCTTCTTGTTGCCTTCGGGTGTTTTTGTTTCTACTGCCGGTGTATATGTAGATTCTTTTGCTACCGTGTTTGGTTGTGATTCTATTTGGACTACGACTGTGATTGTGCATCCTACTTTTGCTCCTGCTCAAACGGTGGAGATTTGTGATAATGATTCGTTCTTGTTGCCTTCGGGGACTTTTGTTGCTACTACCGGTGTATATGTAGATTCTTTTGCTACCGTGTTTGGTTGTGATTCGGTGTGGACTACGACTGTGATTGTGAGAGAACTTGTTACAACAAATATTTCTCAAATAATTTGTGAGGGTAGTGAAGTGGAAATAAATGGAATTATATATAATCAAGCTGGGACATATACGGATACATTAAATAGTCAAATTGGCTGTGATAGTATTTTGCTTATTGATATATCTGTGTTAAAAAATTCAGCAGGGAAAATAGATACAACTATTTGCCCTAACAGTTATATAAATATATATGAACAAACTTTTAGTGATGAAGGAGAATATAGAATAAACTTACACAATCATAATGGCTGTGATAGTATATTGACCTTAATAATACGCCACTATCCAGAGCCATTTATTGATGCGGGAGAAGATCTTACTGTAATCCCTAATGAAATATTTACACTTGAATCTTCTAATTTCCCTACCGATTATTTGTCTTTATCTTGGAGTCATTTAGATGATACACTTTGTACAGATTGCTTTTCAGTTGAACAAAGTACTACAGAAAACACAAGTTATATAGCAACAGTAGTAGATACTAATAATTGTTTTTATAAAGATGAAGTTTTTGTATTTTTAGATAAATCTTGCCCTGAAAATGGAATATTAGCACCTAATATTATAACACCTAATGGAGATATGCATAATGATGAATTTTACATTAAAAATCCTAATGAATTAGAAATAGATTATTATAGAATTTTTAATAGATGGGGCGAGTTGGTTTTTGAAACTTATGACCCAAATGGAAAATGGGATGGCACATTTAGAAACCAAATCTGCAATCCTGGCGTATATGTATATTACGTACAAGCAAAATGCTTTGATAAAACCCCTTTTATGAAGAAAGGAAATATAACCATACTAAAGTAAATAGTGAAAGTAAAAATTACCATATTATCCTTTTTCTTTTTGTGCTTTATTAAAGCTCAGGATATCCATTTTTCACAAATACATGCATCTCCTATTTTTTTAAATCCTGCTATGACAGGCGTTTTTAATGAAGAATTAAGATTAATTGCCAATTACAGAAATCAATGGGCTACGGCAACGGCTAATTTTAATACCATTTCAGCTTCAGTAGATGGTAAATTGTTTTCAATGGGCAAACACGCCAGCATGAATTTTGGTGTACAAGCATTTACAGATGCTGCCGGAGATTTGAATTATAGACAAACAAATTTTCAAGTTCCCTTGGCTGCCAATCTTCAATTTGGATCTGTAAAAAGTAAGAACAAGCATCTACTTTCATTTGGTATTCAAAATGGATTTTTACATCAAACAGCCGATTTAAGTAAAATAGAAGCCTTTGATAATGAACCACTTATTGGAAGTCTGTTTAGTACCAATAGAATTGTTTATGATGTTTCTTTTGGAGCAGTATGGACTTCTTTGTTTAATAATAAACACAGTTTTTATATTGGATATAGCCAATACCATTTGAATACCCCAAAAGTTAATACTTCTTCAAACAATGATAACGATTTCTTACACATGAAGTTTATTACTATTGGGGGAGCTGAAATTATGCTTAAAAGTGAAAAATATGCATTTTTGCCCAGCTATATTAATATGATACAAGGACCGCACAGAGAAGTAACCGTGGGAACATTTTTTAAGCAATATGTGGGAGAAAGAAGAAGATATGAGGATAGAAATGCCTTGTACTACGGTGTTTGGGCAAGATGGTATGCCAATAAAAATTACAATTCAGGTTTTGATGCCTTAATAGCCACTTTCCGATATGACCACAAGAAATTAAGCTTTGCATTTAGTTACGATTTCACACTCTCAAAATTAACCGTGGCTAACAAAGCTCAAGGAGGAGCAGAACTCTCTTTAATTTATTTAGTGGATATAAAAACTAAAAAACGTCCCAATAAACAAGTTTACTGCCCTAAGTTTTAGTTAAAAAATTGTTTTGACCAAATACACATTAAAAGATTGTTAATAATTTTTTAAATTATTAGTATCTTAACACGCTCAAAAAAGAACTAAAACCAAACCAATGAAAAAACTAATTACGTTTTTATTTATTATTCCTTTTTATTTATTTGCTCAAAACAGTGCTTGGTCGCATTTAGGCGGTGCACAAAAAGTAATAACTAAAAATGAAGGACAATTTATTTGTAATGAAACTGAAAGCAATATTGAATTTGCTTATAACAGCTCAAAAGAAAATTTTTATTTTACTAAAGAAGGCGTTGTATTTGAATTTCAAAATAAATACAAACCCACTAAGAGTGCCGAAGAAAAAGCATGGCGTGCCGAAAGAAAAAAAGAAGGCTTTACCAAAGAAGGCTTTGATGCTTTTGAACATTTAGGGCATAGGATTGTAATAGAAAATGACTATTTACACACCACTTGGCTTAATGCAAACCCCAATGTACAAATAATTCCAAGCGATAAAAATGAATATTATCAAAGTTTCTCTTGGGAAGAAAATGAGAAAACCATTCACAAAAATTTTATACCTACTTACAATAAAATAACCTACAAAAACATATACAACCATATAGATATTGAATATGAAATGCACCCTGAAACAGGAGTTAAGTACACCATTATAGTACATCCGGGCGGAAATATTAACGATATTCAATTAAAATATTCTAAAGACATAAATGCTAATATAGACGGAACGCTTACCACAAAATCTATGATGGGCGATATTATTGACCATCGTCCCGTTAGTTTTTACAAAAATGATGAAAAGCAATCTATTTATTCTGCTTACAAATTAAAAGATAATGTTATTAGCTTTAACATAGGCAACTATGACAAAACAAAAACACTGGTAATAGACCCATGGACACAAACTCCTAACTACAATTTAGGCTGGGATTGCGTGTGGGAATGTGAAACCGATGCTTTAGGAAATACCTACACCATAGGAGGAACAATGCCTATGGTTTTAAATAAATATAGTGCAACAGGAACATTAGTGTGGACATACAATACCCCTTATGATACCACATCTTGGTTAGGAACTTTTGCTACAGATGATGTAGGTAATTCTTATGTTACTTTAGGCTCTACAGCTAAAATTCAAAAAGTTAGTACTTTAGGTACAGTACTTTGGAACAACTCAAGCCCGGGTGGTTTCTTTTCCAGTATGGAGTTTTGGAATATTGAGTTTAACTGCGACCAAACCAAATTAGTAGTAGGCGGTACAGGAGGAACATTACCTCCGCTTCCCTATATTTATGATATAAATATGAATACCGGAAATATAACTTCCAGTGTTGAAGTGCCAAATACAAGTTCTTTGTTTTCCGTAGAAGAAGTGAGAGCTGTAGCCTCTTGTGGTAATGGAAATTATTACTACATGACACACAAAGATTTGGGGTATATAAACGACAACCTAACCTTATGCGATCCAAATGGTAGTGCTTTATTTAGTACAAGCTCCGGTTTTACCTTGGGTTATAAATGTGAAAATTGGCGTGTAAACAACTCCGGTATTGAAGCCATGGAGTATTATGATGATTTCATTTTCATTAATAGAGGAAATACCTTACAGAAAAGAAAATTTAGTGATGCGTCTATTGTAGCAACAGCAAGTATTCCTAGTGGTAGCTGGGGTACTACTTTTGGTGCATCGCAGGTAGGTACAAGTGGTATAGCTATTGATGATTGTGGTAATATTTATGTAGGTACTACAAATGCGGTATTAAAATACGACCAAAACTTAACTTTAGTTGCCACATACAATACTACAAACAACTTTAAGGTTTGGGATGTAGAAATAACATCTGCCGGAGAAGTAATAGCGGTAGGTGGTACAGGTACTTCAAGTTCTAATGGAAGAAATGGGTATGTAGAATCTTTAGGTGTCAGTGCTTGTGCTCAAGTGGCTATAACTTGTTGCGATGCCACCATGTGTCCGGAAGGACCTTTATGCCTAACAGACCCTTCGTTTACCATTACAGTAGCAACCCCCGGTGGTGTTTTTGCCGGAACGGGAATAACCAATACAGCAACAGGACTATTTGATCCGGCTACGGCAGGTTTAGGTACACACCAAATTTCTTATACTTTGCCTTGTGGAAGTGATACCATTGAAATAGTGGTACAAGATTGCTCTGCACTAAGTGTTTGTAAAGAAACGAATGGCGATTTAACGGTAAGCGGAGGTACACCAACTTATACTTGGAGTCAATGGATTCCGGCAAGTACTGTAACAATAACAAACTCAACTCAATGTACCGCTTGTGGTGGTACGTGGACATTTGGAAATTGTTTTAATCCATTCCCTATTCCATTAAGTAGCTGTACAGTGCCAGCTCATTGGAGTGATTTTGCCACAGGAGTAACGGTAACACCTCCTGCTGGTGTAGATTCAATTAGAGTAACAAGCGGTGCAGGAACTGAATACTTTATTTATGATGTAGATACAGTAACACCATGTAATACAACTTGCGATGCGTCTATTGACCCGGCAGGTCCTTTCTGTCAAAATGCTGCTCCCGTAACTTTAACGGCAACTACTCCGGGAGGAACTTGGTCTGGCTCCGGAATAACCAATACCACTACCGGAACATTTGATCCAAGTTTATCAAACCCTACTAATAATATTACTTATACGCTACCTTGTGGCTCATCTGAGTCTATTACTATATATACCAATGCCAATGCCACTTATACAGATGTGCAAACCGCTTGTAATACCTTTACTTGGACAAATGGAAATGGCAATACTTATACAGCATCTAATAATACAGCAACACATATTATAGCAGGCGGAGCAGCTAACGGCTGTGATTCTGTGATGACGCTTGATTTAACTATTAACTATTCAACCATTACAACTTCTACATCCACTTCTTGTAATCCTGCCGATGTAGGTACTAACATGACCGGACCGTTTACTATGGCTAACGGTTGTGATTCTACGCATTATGATACTGTTTCTTTAGCTCCTTATGCTACAGCAACCCTTGCTGTTTCGGGGTGCGATTCTGCTCAGGCAAATAGTAATTGGTATTTTACTTCCACTACTTTTAACGATACTGTTTTTGGTGGTGCTAGCAATGGCTGCGATTCTATTACAACCTTTAATGTTACTGTTAATCAATCGGTAGTTACAACTTCTACCTCCACTTCTTGCAATCCTGCCGATGTAGGCACTAACATGACAGGACCGTTCACTATGGCTAATGGTTGTGATTCTACGCATTACGATACTGTTTCTTTAGCTCCTTATACTACGGCTTCCCTTGCTGTTTCGGGATGCGATTCGGCTCAAGCAAACGGTAATTGGTATTTTACTTCTACTACTTTTAACGATACTGTTTTTGGTGGGGCTAGCAATGGCTGCGATTCTATTACAACCTTTAATGTTACTGTTAATCAATCGGTAGTTACAACTTCTACCTCCACTTCTTGCAATCCTGCCGATGTAGGCACTAACATGACAGGACCGTTCACTATGGCTAATGGTTGTGATTCTACGCATTACGATACTGTTTCTTTAGCTCCTTCTACTACAGCAACAGTTGCTGTTTCGGGGTGCGATTCTGCACAAGCAAACAGTAATTGGTATTTTACTTCTACTACTTTTAACGATACTGTTTTTGGTGGTGCTAGCAATGGCTGCGATTCTATTACAACCTTTAATGTTACTGTTAATCAATCGGTAGTTACAACTTCTACCTCCACTTCTTGCAATCCTGCCGATGTAGGCACTAACATGACAGGACCGTTCACTATGGCTAATGGTTGTGATTCTACGCATTACGATACTGTTTCTTTAGCTCCTTCTACTACAGCAACAGTTGCTGTTTCGGGGTGCGATTCTGCACAAGCAAACAGTAATTGGTATTTTACTTCTACTACTTTTAACGATACTGTTTTTGGTGGTGCTAGCAATGGCTGCGATTCTATTACAACCTTTAATGTTACTGTTAATCAATCGGTAGTTACAACTTCTACCTCCACTTCTTGCAATCCTGCCGATATAGGCACTAACATGACAGGACCATTTACTATGGCTAATGGTTGTGATTCTACACATTATGATACTGTGAGTCTTTCTTCAATAAATTCTTCAAGTAGGAATTTGAATATATGCAATGGAGATAGTATTTTATTAGAAGGTTCGTATCAAACAGTAGCCGGCACTTATTATGATACAATTTTTGCTTCTGGAGGAGGAACAGTCTTAGATACTTTCTATTTTGAAACTTTTGACGGAGCAAATACATGGATATTAAACACCCCTACGGGTACAAATGGAATAGATAACAATTATTGGGTTATTAATGATAATGAAGGGGGTGTAACGCCCAACGGATGTGGTGTAGCTAATAATGGTAATAATACCTTACACGTAACCAGCGAATTTAATCCTAATGGTGGAGCTGCTTATGACGCAGGAGGTTTGTGTGGTATTCTTTTCTGCCCAGAAACTAATATGGCGGCAACTTCCGCCAATATTTCAACTATTGGAAAAACAAATTTAACACTTGGCTTTAATTTTATAGGAAATGGTGATGCCCTTATAGATAATGCTTCCTTACTTTATAGCACTAATGGTGGCACATCTTTTAACTTACTATCGCCTAGTTTAAAATCAACTATATGTGTTGGAGGACAGGGTCAATGGACACACACTACATTTGCTTTACCATCTGTAGTAGAAAATATATCAGACTTACAAATACGTTTTAACTGGACAAATAATGATGACGGTATAGGTACTGACCCTTCTGTAGCCATTAATGATTTATATTTAACAAGTGTAATAAATAATAACACTTCATGCGATTCTGTAGTAATTTCAAACTTGGCCGTTTTACCAATTGCAAATGGGACTGACGTACAATCTGCTTGTAATAATTTTACATGGATAGACGGAAATACATATTCATCTTCAAATAGTACAGCTACGCATACCATTACTGGCGGAGCAGCTAATGGTTGTGATTCTATTGTCACGCTTAATCTTACTATCAATAACCCAACTAATGGAACTGATGTACAATCTGCTTGTAATTCATTTACTTGGATTGACGGCAACACATATACATCAAATAACAATACGGCTACACATACTATTACAGGTGGAGCAGCCAATGGTTGCGATTCAGTGGTAACGCTTAATTTAACCATAACGAATACAGTAAACAGTACAGATGTGCAAACTGCTTGTAATTCTTATACATGGATAGACGGTAATACATATACCGCTTCTAACAATACAGCCACCCATACCGTAGCAGGGCAAGGTGGAGATTGTGATACGTTAGTTACACTTAATCTTACTATTGGTTCAACTGTTGCCAGAACAGATACAGAAAACGAATGTGAATCGTTTACTTGGATTGACGGAAATACTTACACCGCTTCCAACAACACCGCTACACACACACTTGCAGGGCAAGGCGGTGCTTGCGATACGTTGGTTACGCTAGATCTTACTATCAATAACCCAACTAATGGAACTGACGTGCAAACTGCTTGTGATTCATTAACATGGATAGACGGCAACACATATACATCAAATAATAGTACTGCTACACACACTATTACGGGTGGAGCAGCCAATGGTTGTGATTCGGTGGTAACACTTAATTTAACCGTAAGCTATACAGTAAATAGTATAGATGTTCAAACTGCTTGTAATTCATTTACTTGGATTGATGGCAATACTTATAACTCAAGTAACAATACGGCTACACATACTATTACGGGCGGAGCAGCTAATGGTTGTGATTCTGTGGTAACGCTTAATTTAACCATTACAAATACGGTTAATATTACAGATAACCAAACTGCTTGTAATTCCTATACATGGATAGACGGTAATACATATACCGCTTCTAACAATACAGCCACCCATACCGTAGCAGGGCAAGGTAGTGATTGCGATACTTTAGTTACACTTAATCTTACTATAAATAATGATATAGATTCAACCTATACGGTACAAGCCTGTAATAGTTTTACATGGATTAACGGGAATGGAAACACCTACACAAGTAGTAATAACACAGACACTTTTGTAATGAGTGGAGTAGGTGGTGCATGTGATATTATTATTCATTTAGATTTAACTATAAATACACCTACAACTATTAATTTAGGCAATGATACTACTATTTATCAAGGTAATAGTGTAGAACTAAACACTTTGGGACAAGGTAATACTAATGGAATTTATGACTGGAATCCAAATACTTATATTAATTGTAATGATTGTGTAAATCCTATAGCTACACCACAAGAAGATATAATTTATACTTTAGTATATACCAATGAATACGGATGTATTTCTACAGATGATATAAGTATATTGTTAAGAAAAGAGGATCATTATTGTTATTTCCCAACAGCTTTTACACCAAACAGCGATAACATTAATGATATTTACAGATCTATATGCAAAAATGTTGAATCGGTAGAGTTAAGAGTTTATAACCGTTGGGGAGAACTTATTTATAGTGGTAATGTAGCAGACGGAATATCTGGCTGGGATGGAATATATAATGGTAAAGAACAAAATATAGATGTTTATACCTACTATGCCAAAATAAAATACCTAAATGGAGATACGGAAAATACAAGTGGAAACTTTACTTTAATTAGATAGAACCAAAAATTATTTTCAATGCTGTTTTGAGTGTTCGTTTAAAATTATATTTCTAATTTTGAACCCTTATAATGCAGGTATTTAAAAGTTTAGACAATCTCCCTCAGTTTAAAAATGCTGTTGTAACCATTGGTACTTTTGATGGCGTTCATTTAGGACATCAGAAATTACTGGAACGCATAAACGAATTAGCAAAAAAAAATGATGGCGAAAGTATTTTAATCACTTTTCATCCTCATCCACGCTTTGTTGTTCAACCCGATAGCGATTTAAAATTATTAAACACTATTGATGAAAAAATAGATTTGCTAAAAAAATACAAGGTTAATAATGTTGTAGTAGCACCTTTTAGCAAAGAGTTTAGTAATATGCCGGCTATTTCTTATGTGAAAGATTTTTTGGTTGAAAATTTTAAACCCCACACTTTAGTTATTGGTTACGACCACCATTTTGGTAAAAACAGAAGTGGAAATATAGATTTGCTTGAAGAATACAAAGATATTTTTGGATATAATGTAGAGCAGATTAGTAAAGAAACCATACAAGATATAGGCATTAGCAGCACTAAAATTAGAGAAGCTTTGGCACAAGGAAAAGTGCAAACTGCTAATAAACTTTTAGGTCATGAATATAGTATAAATGGTTTTGTAACAAAAGGAGAACAACTAGGCAGAAAAATAGGATTTCCTACGGCAAATGTGCAACTTTTAGTAGATTACAAACTCATTCCTAAAAATGGAGTATATATTGTAAATGTAAAAGTTAAAAATAGTCTGTACAAAGGCATGTTAAACATAGGTGTGCGACCAACCATAGAAGGACTTAACAAAACAATTGAAGTGAATATTTTTGATTTTGACCAAGATATTTATGGCGAAAAAATAGAAGTAATTTTGCTAAAATATATTAGAGAAGAACAAAAGTTTGAATCTTTAGAAGCTCTAAAGCAACAACTAAATAAAGATAAAGCAGAGGCTCTTGCTTATTTTCAATAAGAAGTGTTTTCGGTAGGAAAAGTTATTAAAAATCAAGTAACCAGTTAAACACATTTAAGTGCTGTACACCATTTCTATCTTGTGTAAATGAATCGGTTGTGAGCAAATATTTAGGATAATTATCAGAAATTTTTTCAAGTGAACCAAATTCTCTTTCTATAGTTTTTTGCGTAGATAATTCCCAAGCTACTTGATAATATTCTATACCACCGGTAGTTGTTTTACACACAAAATCTACTTCTGTATTTCGTGCTGTGCCTGTCCAAATTTTATTACCTCTACGCAAAAGTTCTAAATACACAATGTTTTCTAAAATATGTCCTCTGTCGGTATTGCGTTCTTTACCTACTAAAATATTGAGTAAACCTACATCTACCAAGTAGTATTTTTCTTGTGTGGCAAGCTGCTTTTTGCCTTTCAAATCAAAGCGATTAACTTTATAAAACACAAAACTTTCTACTAAATAATCCAAGTATTTTTCAACTGTGGCGTGGTGTATGCTTTGCCCGTCTTGTTTTAATGTTTTAGAAATATTGCTTGGAGAAAGCATACTGCCAATGTTTGAAGCCGTATATTTTACAATGTTTCCAAATGCTCTTTTATCATTTATTTGGTGGCGTTGTGTTATGTCTTTTTCTACAATAGTAGTATAAATGGCTTCTAAATATTCATATATTTTGTCAAAACCTTCCTTACGCAGCTCAACGCCTTTTGGCAATGATGTTTCGTTTACATAATCAAAAAACAAAGCCTCATAGTTAAGATATTTGTTTGATGTGTCAATGCTGCGAGTGGTTAAATACTCCTTAAAAGAAAAAGGTAAAATAGAAATTTCTATATAGCGACCACTTAACAATGTAGCCAATTCGCCCGACAATAAAAAGGCGTTTGACCCTGTTATATAAACATCTGTATATTCTGTTGCAAAAAGACCATCTACCAATTTCTCAAATTGTGGAATATTTTGCACTTCGTCTAAAAAAATATAATTCTGCTTGTCGGCTTGCAATTTTGCTTTAATTTCAAAATAAATATCACTCCACGATTTATCAAGAAAGTTTTCGGGCAACTCAAAATTATAAGACTGAATTTGTTTTTTGCCTACACCTAATTTTAACAGTTTGTCCCGAAACAAATTTAATAAAGTTGATTTGCCCGACCTACGCAAACCACTTACTACTTTTATAAGGTCTTTATCTTTGTAAGACAACAGCTTATCAATATATTCCTTCCTATTTGTATAGCTACTCACAAAACAAAAATACAAAATAAATTATCAAAACTTGCATTTTTTGCAAGTTTTGATAATTATTTATTAAATTTAGATAAAGATAAAATAGTGGTACTTACTTATTTTGAATAGTCCTATTATCATTAAAACTAAAAGATTTAGTTGTGGTTTTTCCATTTATAGAATATTTCAAAACACCATCTCTATCCGTTTTTATTTTTGATTTTGTTTTATCTATGCTTTCATCATTTTTATCTGCCACAATATTAACTACCACTAATTTTTCGCCCTCGTCAGTTACAAAAGTTTTAAATAAATAAGGCACGCCATAAATATATACGGCTTCTATCTTCGCATTTCCATTCTCCTCATATTTTATAGTATAAGAAGTAGAAGTGGAACTCCCATTGGGGTTTTGCATACCCATAGTTGATTGCGTTCTTATTGAACTTATAATTTTCAAATCTTCCGTATTTTGCTTAACTTTTTTACTGTTAGCACAGCTACTTAAAAAAACTAAAGCGATTATCATCATTCTTATCATGTGGCATATATTTTATAGGTTAATTCTGTTAATAATTCCGATGGCGTAGCACTTTTATTTCCTAATCCTTTTGATTTTAGGTCATATTCTCCTATTAAAATAAAAATTTTTTCAAGCTGCTCAACAGAATATTTCTTTGCGTATTTTTTATATTCTTTAGCAATAAAAGGATGTAGTTTTAGCAAAGCACCAAAAGACCTTTCGTCCATATTGCCCGAAAATTTAGTTAAATATACTTTTTGATAAAAACCATTAATTGTGCCAAGTGCCATTTGCAGCACTAAACTTTTAGGATTTTGCTCAAAATAATGCAAAATTTTATACGATTTTTCATAGTTTTTTTGTCCTAAAGCATCGGTAAATTCAAAAATATTATAGTCTTTTGAAGCTCCAATATTTTTTTCAATATCTTCTTCTGTTATATTTTTATCATTACCTTTTATCAGCAGTAATTTATCTAACTCATTTACAATTTTAGAAATATCGGTTCCTAAAAATTCGGCTAAAATTTCAATTCCTTTAGGATTTATTTTTAATCCTTTTTCTTTAGCATAAGCAGAAATCCAGCCTACAACTTCATAATCTCGTATAGCTTTTGATTCTAATGCTACACTTTCCTTGTGGTTTATAATAGTTTTAAAAATCTTTTTCCTTTTATCGGGCGAACTATGTTTGTATGCCAGCACTAAAATAGTAGAAGGCACAGGATGATTAAAATAACTTTCTAAATCATTAAAAGACTTTAATTGCTGTGCTTCTTTTACTATAATTACCTGATGTGTAGCCGCCATAGGCAATCTCATAGCTATATCTTTAATTTGCCCGGCATCTACATCTTTTCCATAAACCACCTGCTGATTAAATGCTTTTTCATGTTCTGCTAAAGCATTTTTTTCAATGTAATCTACCACTTTATCTATGTAGTACGATTCATCACCAAACAAAAAATATAAAGGTTTATATTTCTTGCCATTTAATTCTTTTAATATCTGTTTAAAATCCTGAATCAAAACCGTAAGTGTTTAATAGTCATACCGTTATTAATAAGTTGCTTTAATGATTCTATACCCAATTTTAAATGCAATTCCACAAAATTTGAAGTAATTTTTTCATCACTTGATGAAGTTTTTACGCCATCGGGAATCATAGGCTGGTCAGAAACTAACAATAAAGCACCCGCTGGTATTTTATTGGCAAAAGCGGTGGTAAATATGGTAGCAGTTTCCATATCTATACCCATGGCTCTTATTTTTTTCAAATACTTTTTAAACTTTTCATCAAACTCCCAAACTCTTCTATTAGTGGTATAAACCGTACCCGTCCAATAGTCGTTTCCGTTATCCCTTATGGTAGTAGAAATGGCTTTTTGCAAAGCAAATGCCGGTAGAGATGGCACTTCTGCCGGAAAATAATCATTACTTGTTCCTTCGCCTCTTATAGCCGCTATGGGAAGAATAAAATCGCCTAAATTATTTTTCTTTTTAAGTCCGCCACATTTACCTAAAAATAAAGCACCTTTGGGTTTTATAGCAGATAGGCAATCCATAATAGTAGCCGCATTAGGACTTCCCATTCCAAAATTTATAATGGTAATACCTTGTGCCGTTGCAGAAATCATAGCTTTATCCCTTCCATTTACTTCTACACCCATTTGGGTTGCAAACATTTCTACATAATTACCAAAATTAGTGAGCAGAATATATTGTCCAAATTTATCTAATGGCACGCCCGTGTAGCGTGGCAACCAATTTTCAACTATTTCTTGTTTTGTTTTCATAATAAACTATTTTTGTGTGCAATGATTAAAATTACTTTCAGAAAATATAATTTTAAGGTTTCCATTGAAAATGAAATTCATTACATTTTTGACGAAGTTAGAAAGAAAAAAATAAAACTTACGCCAGAAGAGTGGGTTAGGCAAAATTTTATACATTTTTTAATGTATGATTTGCAATATCCTAAAGCAAAAATTGCTGTAGAAAAGGAAATAATTATTAATGATTTAAAAAAAAGATTTGATATTTTGGTTTATGATACCGCTATGCAACCTTTTTTATTAATAGAATGTAAATCGCAGAATGAAAATATAAATGAAAATGTTTTAGAGCAAAGTTTAAGATATAATATGCAACTAAAAGTGCCATACATCTGCATTAGCAATGGAACTTACACCTATGCTTGGGATGTTAAAACAACGGATATTAAACCTTTAGAAACACTACCTCAATATGTTTAAAAAAGTAATTACTGCTCCCAAATTATTGAAATTTATAAGTAATAATTTTGCTTCGGCAATGGCATTATTTCCTTTTATTTTAATAAAAAATGAGGGTTTAAAAACCAATCAAATCCTTATAAATCATGAGCTTATTCATCTTCGCCAACAATTAGAAATGCTGGTTTTGCCTTTTTATATTTGGTATATTTCAGAATACTTTATTAGACGCTTGCAATACAAAAGCCATTATGAAGCGTATAAAAACATTTCTTTTGAAAGAGAAGCGTATGCCAACCAACAAAATTTAAAGTATTTAAAAGAAAGAAAGTTTTGGAGTTTTATTGAATACGTAATGTAATACCAATTGTTAAAATTTACATTCGTGCCACCACTTCAAATGGTGGCACGAATACAGCATCTCAAAAAAATATTTTCACTTCACTTTATGGAAAATTAAAATCTTGTGTATCTCAATACTAAAACTGAGATATGCAAAGCAAAAATTTCATAAACCATACCTTAACTTATTTTCAAGATGCACGCCATTTTCAAATTGCCTATTTAAGCAGTTTTCTTTTGTTAGGAATTTTACTTTTGGGCTGGCAGCAGCATTTAGCTCAGTATATTTTAGTTATTTCTACAGCATTGTTTACACAAGCATTGGGTGCTAAATTTATTGCTAAGCAAAATATTTCTTTAAAAAGTGCTTTTATTACTTCTTTAGGTCTTTGCCTTTTACTACACACCAACCATTATTACACAGCCATAATTGCTGCTTTTGTAGCCATAGCCGGCAAATTTTTAATACGATATAAAGGCAAACACATTTTTAATCCCGTAAATTTTGGAATTGTTATCATGCTCATTTTTTCTAATGATGCGTGGATTTCTCCGGGACAATGGGGCAACCATTTAATTGTACTTTTTGCCGTTGGAATATTAGGTTTTTTAGTACTTAAAAAAGTAAACCGATTAGATGCCAGTATAACTTTTATTTTGGTATTCTGTGGCTTAAACTTTATTCGTTCCGTAATATATTTAGGCTGGACTCCCGATGTTTTTTATCATCAAATAAGTAGCGGCACGCTTGTTTTATTTACTTTCTTTATGATAACTGACCCTATGACCACGCCAAACCATAGAAAAGCAAGAATAATTTGGGTAAGCTTAATTGCCATTGTGGCTTTTATAGTTAGCAATTATGTTTACATTTTTGCAGCACCTATTTGGGTACTCTTTTTTGCTTCGCCTCTTACACCTGTATTTGACAAAATATTTACCGCTCAAAAATTTGAGTGGAATCAATCAAAATCAATTTTAAACTTTAAATAATATAAACATGAAAAATTTAGTTAGCACATTAATTTTGGCAAGTATCGTTCTTTTACCAATAAAAGGATTTAGCTTTTGCGGGTTTTATGTGGCAAAGGCAGACATTAATATTAAAAACGAAACATCTGAAGTTATTTTAGCCCGAAAAGGCAACAAAACTGTAGTAACTATGAGCAATGACTTTAAAGGAGATGTTAAAGATTTTGCTATGGTAATTCCCGTACCTGTTTTATTGCAAGAAAACGATATTAAAGTAATAGACCGTTATATTTTTGATAAATTAAATACTTATACGGGACCTCGTTTAGTAGAATATTACGACCAAAATCCTTGCTATGACGGTAGAATATACTACGACATGATGCCATCTATGTCAATGCAAAAAAATGAAACAGCTATACAAGAAAGTGAGGCTAAAGAATTAGGCGTGGCTATAGAAGCACAATACACCGTAGGAGAATATGATATTTTAATTTTATCGGCAAAAGAATCGGAGGGATTGAAAATTTGGTTAGATAAAAATGGCTATAAAATTCCTGCAAATGCGGAAGAAGTGATAGAGCCATACATTAAAAACAAACTAAAGTTTTTTGTAGCTAAAGTAAATTTAGAAGAGCAAACTAAATCCGGTTTTAATCATTTGCGGCCAATACAAATAACCTATGAAAGCAATAGATTTATGCTACCAATACGATTAGGAATGGCAAATGCCGATAAAGCTCAAGATTTAATTATTTATGCTTTTAGCGAAGAAGGACAAATAGAAACCACCAACTACAGAACAGCTAAAATACCAACGGATAAAAATATACCTACTTTTATAAAAGATGATTTTAGCAATTTTTATGCTGATGTATTTGAAACGGCTTATAAAAGAAACAATAAAAATGCGGTATTTTTAGAGTATAGCTGGGATTTGAATAGTGAAAATTATACCAAATGCGACCCGTGTGCTACTACACCTCCAAGCTATGCGGAGCTAAAAGATGCAGGTGTTTTTTGGGTAAACAGCGGATACAACAATGGCTGGGGCGGAGCGGACTACAGTGGAAAACTACACATTACAAGACTGCATGTTAAATACGATAGGAAAAACTTTCCTCAAGATTTGTTTTTCCAATCTACACCTAACAAACAGTCTTTTCAAGGAAGATATATAATGACCCACCCCGTACAAGAAGCCATAACTTGCAAAGAAGCAGAAAACTATTATTTAAAAGTATTAGATAGAAGAGAAAATGAGCTTGAAAACTTAGCGTATCTTACAGAATGGAACACCGATAAATACGATTATTACTTAAAAACCTACGAGCGAAAATATGAAAGAGTAAAAGGAGATAGAGGAAACTTTTTGCCTGTATTTAAAAATCCTTTTAACAATAATAATACGCCTAATGGAACTATAATGATAGTGTTTTTAAGTGTGTTGCTTTTAATCTGTACTTGGTTTATTAAAAAATCTATAAAGCCTAAAGTACAGCATTAATAAAATTAAGTTATAAATAAATTTGTGCCACTACTCCAAGTTTATTTATATTTGTACAAGAGCAATGAAAATTCAATATACTACTAAGGAAGAAAGCAATTATATGCAAGAGCAAGAGTTTTTAGCGTTAAAACCTGTAGAACGAATTTATGCTTTTTTACGATTGAGCGAAAAGCTAAAAGATTTTCCAAGTAAAAAAGAAGTAGAAAAAAAAGATAATTTTTTGATTATTATTAATACTAATTAAGCCGAGTTTTAATGATTTAATTTTGAGTAAAATAAAATCTAACAGTGCACATAATCGTGCCACGACTTAAAGTCGTGGCACAAGTGTATCTAACTCCTCAAATATAAATACTAAAACCCATGCTTCCACCTATTATGACTCCAAAGATACTCGCTTGGGTTTTCTTTTATTTGTTGTTCTAATCTATGTGCATAATCTTGTGTCAACTTTTCAACTGTATAATCCTGCGGATTGCTACACAGATTTTCTACATACATAGTATAATATCCGGGTTTTGTTCTTTTGGTATAAACGTAAACCATAGGTTGATTGAGTTCTATAGCTTTAGCTGCCGCTCCTGCTAAAAAAAGGGTTTTTCTTCCAAAAAAATCTACCCAAACACCACTTTTTTTGTTAGAAGGACTTTGGTCTGCTATAAAAGCATTAGCTATAATTTGTGTGTTGTTTTTATAAAATTCGCTTACTTCTTTAGTTGAAACCAAAATAGCTCCATATCTGCTTCTGTTTGCTTTTATCCAATTATTTATTTGTTGGTTTTTTACAGGCTGATAAATAGCAACAAGCTGTGGCGTTATTTGAAGAGGAGCAGCTAAAGCCGGCCATTCCCAATTATTGTAATGCCCAAAAACCATAACTACACTTTTGCCACTTTGGGCATATTCTTTTATAATACCCTCGTCTATTTTAAACCTATTGAGTATATTTTTTTTACTTATAGTAAAAGATTTAATCCCTTCGCAAATTAAAAGATACAAATGCTTATAAAAACCTTTTAAAGTTTGTTTATAAAACAACTCACTTTCATTGGGATAGGCAATTTTTAAATTCTTTAAAATTACTTTTTGTCTATATTTTAAAACATGAGCTATAATTAAATAAAAAGGAAATAGTTTTATTCTAATAAGCCAAAACGGGAGTATGCTTATAGGGTAAATTACTATTTTTAAAAGTATGCCTAACATTTATAAATGTAAAAGTAACAAGATTAAAATAATTGATACATAAATTGAGTAAATAGCGTTAATTTTTCGTAATTTTGCAGTAGTGAAAAGGGTGTTAGCCATATTATTACTATTCATTTTTTCTGCACCGCTGTTAATAAGAGTTGGCGTAATGGGAAATTGGGTAATAAATCACGAATATATTGCAAAATATCTTTGTGTACAAAAGGATAAACCCAACAATAAATGTAATGGAAAGTGCCATTTAGCTAAAAGTCTTCAAAAAGTAGATGAAGTAGAAGAAAACGGAGATAAAAACGCTATAAATATTCCTCATTTTGAATTTCAGTTTTTTACGCAAGTAGAAGAAAATACTTTAGGAATTATAGTTTCAGACAATAAATTTCCATATAATAACACTATTAATGAAATAAAAACTCAGTTTGAGCCTTCAATTTTAATTCCTCCACCCAAGTTTATTTAATTTTTTCAGATTAAATTTTAGTGCAAATAATACCAATTGTTAATGCAAAATAGTCTAAATTATTATGTATTCCTAAACGGTATAATAATAGTTTGTGCAAGATTTTCTATGCCCTAAAAGCATATAGTAAACAATTATTCTACAAAAAAACAATTTTAAAAAAATGAAAAAATTAAATATATTATTGATAGCATTTTTAGCTATCTCATTCAGCTTAGTTTCTTGTGATAAAAATAACGATGATGACGACCATGACCATGAAGGTACAGGAACTGTTGAAATGAAATTTGACTACGTTTGGGGTATGAGCAATGCTGCTTTTACTATGAATACAGATTTATTTCACCCAATGACATCAGATACTTTAAATGTATCATTGTTTAAATTTTATATTTCTAATGTAAAATTAAAAGACATGGACGGCAACTGGTGGGCAGAAGAAGAAAGCTACCATTTAGTTAATGCTTCTACCGCATCTTCAAACACTATAACTTTAAGTGGTGTACCTGCCGCTCATTATACCGAATTATCTTATACTATAGGTGTTGACAGTGCCAGAAATGTATCGGGTTCTCAAACAGGAGCTTTAGATCCGGCAAACGATATGTTTTGGAGCTGGAACAGTGGCTATATCATGATGAAAATAGAAGGAACAAAAGTTGGCGGAGGATCATTTAGCTATCATTTAGGTGGTTTTAGCGGTGCTAATAATGTAGTAAGCGTAAAATCTACCGATTTTGGAGGTTCTCATTTAATGTTAGATGCCGATGCCACTAAAACTATAAATTTATCTGCTAATCCTGCTAAATTTTGGCACGGAACAGGCGGTGTAGATTCATTGCCTGCTATGATACACATGCCTAATGCTACGGCTACAGAAATGGCTTCTAATTTTACAGGCAGTTTCCAGTTTGTAAGTGTAGAGTAAAATGAAAAACTTAGCAAGTATATTAATATTGCTCAGTGTAATATTGGTATCGTGCCATAAAGAAACGGATACACCGGCTTATCCGGTGTATCCTTCTTATTTTCCTGCTCCTGTTTATCAGTTTACTATCAATAAACTAACAGAAAATGGCTTTTTATTAGGCAGAAAATTGTTTTTTGACCCTTTTTTATCAAAAGACGGTAGTATTTCTTGTGCCAGCTGTCATCATCCTAATAAATATTTTGCAGATGAAGGAATGGCTATAAGTGAAGGTGTAGGCGGTAAATTTGGAATAAGAAATGCCCCCTCTATAACCAATACTGTATTTACTCCCGCTTTTATGTGGGACGGAGGTGTGGCTCATTTAGATGTTTCTGCTTTGCCTGCACTAACAGACACTAATGAAATGGCTGAAACAATGGCTCATCTAATTGAAAAACTAAATAATCATGCAGAATATCCTGCTTTGTTTGAAAAAGCTTTTGGTAGCGATTCTATTTATACGCAGGTGCTATTTTATGCTTTTTCGCAGTATGTAGGTAGTGTGGTTTCTGCTTCGGCAAAATACGATAAAGTAAAGCAAGGCAAAGCTTCTTTTACACAAAAAGAACAAGCCGGTTATGCAATTTTTAAAACACAATGTAACTCTTGCCATACAGAACCTTTATTTACAAATTATAGCTACAAAAATAATGGATTAGATAATAATTTTTCTGAAGATTTAGGCAGAGGCAGAATAACGCTTTCTCCGGCAGACGAAGGAAAATTTAGAGTTCCGTCATTAAGAAATGTAATGCAAACCGCTCCGTATATGCACGGTGGGCGTTTTGCTACTATAAATGAAGTTTTAAACCATTATACCAATGGAATAGTACAAAGTGCTACTTTAGATGAAAGTTTACAAAATGGAATTTCTTTAAGTGAAGCGGATAAAACAAATTTGATTTTATTTTTGCACACACTTACCGATGAAGACATGAGAAATAATAGTAAATACTACGAGTAAGGGGCTAATAATTGTTATTTTTAATAATTCTATCCCATTCTTTATCAAACATTTGATTTTTTAAAGTAGAATGAACCAGCGGAAACTCATTTTGAGCCAAAGGATTTTCTACAAACATAAATTTCACATTGCCCTGCCCTTCAAGAAATTCGTAGGTCCAAACTTCTATTCTGCCAAAATCTCGGGTATTGCGTTCTAATCTTTCAGTAGGTTTACCGTATTTCAAGTATGTTATCCCTCTTGAAGTTTCATTGCCTTCTATCATGGTATTGCCAAATTCATCATCGGCAAATTTTACTAAATTGGCATATTCCATCCATCTATCTTCAGGATTTTTACTATCTCTTTTGCTCCAAAAACTGTAAAAATAATTTTGCATTAATGCTAAATCTTTACTGTCAATAGCTCCATTTATAGCGGCTTCTTCAAATTTATCGGCTATAGGTTTTAAGGCATTTAAGTGATGCGTTATATTTCTTAAATCATATTTTTTGGCAAAATTATTTTCTATTACGCCCAATCCCCTATTTTCTACCACATCAAGGTCTTCTTTTAGCTTATTATATCGTTGAAAAAACATACGTTTTCTATCTGCAACTTCATTTTTATCGTTTCGCAGTTCTGCATAAATATAATAGTTGCCACTGGGCAAAGTAGTAATATCAAAACCACTTAAAATAGCGTCATTTTCACTACTACTCAATTTTTTAAAATTTGCATATTTCTCTATAACCTTATTATTTTCATTGGTAATATAATACCGCACAAAATAAGATGTTGACGGAGAATGATAAGCCTCTGCATAAAATTGTATTGTACTTACTTCAGTTGGGTAATAGTTAATAAATTTAGGTGTTAATTCCTTTTCATTTTTTACAAAAACGCTGTTTTCAGTAGCATCTTTTACATCGCTAAGCAGAGAAATATCAGATAAAAAGGCTGTGTTTTCTATTAGTTTGTTTATTTCAATATTGTCGGTAAAATAATTTGTAGAATCATTCAAATCTAAAAACTGCATACTCAACTCTAAACTGTCTTGAACAAAAGGAATATTTACTACATCAGATAAATTGACCAATGTTTGGGTATTTTCTTTATACTGAGGAGAATTTACTACGTAAACATGCTTAAAAACCTCTTCGTTGGTTTGGTTTATTAGTTGAATAGCTACCAATACTTTTGCTTGATAATCTTTATTGTTAGCCACAGTTTTATAAGCCACCACATTGCCGGGTATTAAATAGGCTAATTCAATATATTGTTTTTCTTGTTTTACATCATAATACCTTTTTACGGTTGTAAAAACATCTAAATTATCGGCAAAAACAGATAAAAAAATGCTTTGCAAACCTAAAATTAATATTGTTCTAAAAATCAAATTCATTAATAACTATACATTAAACACTAAAAATTAATACCGCTTTGGTACAACTTACTACCTTTGCGAAGATATGGCAAAAAAACTCTTAATTGAACTTCCGTACTTAGGCAATTTAGCTTATTATAATATTTTGACAAAATTTGATACTATTTTATTGGAAAAACACGCTTTTTTACAAAAATCAAGCTACAGAAATAGGTGCGATATAGCCGGAGTAAATGGAAAGTTAACGCTTTCTGTACCTGTGGTGGGCGGAAAAGACAAAAAGCAATATTACAAAGAAACCAAAATTAGTTATGAGCATCCTTGGCTTAAAGACCATTGGAATAGTTTAAGTGCTGCCTACAGGCGGTCGCCCTATTTTGAGTTTTATGAAGATAAATTTGAAGAAGTTTACCATAAAAAGTATCCATATTTATATGAACTAAATTTTGCTTTTTTTGAATTGATAATGAAGCTACTTAAACTAAATAAAAAAGTGGAGTTTACGGAAAGTTATAAAAAGGAATACAATGAAGATGTAGCGGATTTCAGGTCGTATTTTTTACCTAAAAAAAATCAAGAAATAGGTATATATTACACCCAAGTTTTTGAAGACAGAAACGGATTCATTAATAATTTGAGTATTGTAGATTTATTGTTTAACGAAGGACCAAATGCCACAAATTTAATAGAAGGAATATAAGCCATGAAAAGAAGAAATGAGCAACAAAATGAAGAAATGAGGCTAAATAAATATTTAGCACATTCGGGGGTGGCATCCAGAAGAAAATCTGATGAATTTATAGCACAGGGCTTGGTAAAAGTTAATGGGAAAGTTATAACAGAAGTAGGATATAAAGTGCTGTTGACTGATAAAGTGGAATTTGACGGCAAGCCTGTAAATCCCGAAAAAAAAGTATATATTTTATTAAATAAGCCCAAAGGTTTTATTACCACCACAGACGATGAAAAAGACCGAAGAATAGTAATGGATTTAGTGAAAGGAGCTTACAAAAAAATGAAAATAAACGGCAGTTTGCGTTTGTATCCTGTAGGCAGGTTAGATAGAAACACAACAGGCGTGTTGCTTATAACTAATGATGGCGATTTATCTAAAAAACTAACACACCCGTCAAGTAGCGTAGCTAAAGTATATAAAGCCACTTTAGATAAACCTTTACTTAAAGAAGATTTTGACAGTATAGCTAAAGGAACTATGCTGGAAGATGGGGCTGTTCCAATAGACGAAATAGCTTATCCAGAGCCAAATAGTCCTAATATTATTGGTTTAGAAATACACTTAGGACGAAACCGAATAGTAAGGCGGCTGTTTGAACACTACGGCTACACGGTAGAAAAATTAGACAGAGTACTTTTTGCAGGCTTAACTAAAAAAGACCTTCCCCGTGGCAGGTGGCGTTTCCTTACCGATAATGAAGTAAGAGAATTGAAAAGAGGGTAACTGACTAAGAATATTTTATACTCGATCATTACCATATTCCCAAATATTCATCTGACTTCTGAAATATGAATATCTACTATTAATAATCGCTAAAAGGTATTTTAGGGTTTACGTACTCTTGCCAAGGTAAGCCGTAACCGCCTATTTCTGCCATAAAATCATCTGGATTCATTTCTTCTACATTATATACGCCTGCTTGCATCCACTTACCTGTCAGCATTAATTTTGCTCCCAGCATAGCCGGTACACCTGTGGTGTAGCTTACACCTTGGCTTTTGGTATCATCATAAGCATCTTGGTGTTTGCAGTTATTGCGTATAAAATAGGTTTTTTCTTTCCCGTCTTTTATACCTTTTATATAACAACCTATTGATGTTTCGCCTGTATAATTTTCTCCTAACGAGCCTGGCTCTGGTAATATAGCTTTTAAAAATTCAATTGGAACAATATCATGCCCTTGAAATTTAATGGGTTTAATACTGGTAATACCTATATTTTGCATTACCCTTAAATGTGTAATATATTCTTGCCCAAAAGTCATCCAAAAACGAGCACGTTTTATAGTAGGGAAATTTTTAACCAAACTTTCTAATTCTTCATGGTACAATAAATAACTTTCTCTTTCTCCTATATTATGATATTCTATAGGCTGATGTATGCTCATGGCAGGGATTATTTCCCATTTTCCATTTTTCCAATATTTACCGTCTTGAGTTATCTCTCTAATGTTAATTTCAGGGTTAAAATTAGTAGCAAAAGCTTTGCCGTGGTCGCCACCATTACAGTCCACTATATCTAAATAATGTATTTCATCAAAATGATGTTTTGCAGCATGTGATGTATAAATTTGTGTTTGTCCTGGGTCAAAACCGCAACCCAAAAGAGCCATTAATCCTGCTTTTTTAAATTTTTCTTGATATGCCCATTGCCATTTGTATTCAAATTTTGCTTCGTCTTTTGGTTCGTAGTTTGCCGTATCTAAATAATGTACGCCTGTTTCTAAACAAGCATCCATTATAGTTAAATCTTGATAAGGCAATGCTACGTTTATTACCATTTTTGGTTTAAAACTATTAATTAGTTCTACCAGTTCGGGTACATTATCAGCATCAACTTTTGCTGTTTTTATTTTACTTCTATTAGGATATTTTTCTGCTACTTCATTTGCTATGGCATCACATTTTGATTTTGTACGGCTTGCCAACATTATATCTGTAAAAATATCTGCTACTTCAGCACATTTATACGCTACAACTTTACCCACTCCACCAGCTCCAATTATTAAAACTTTAGACATTAATTTTTTATTTTTTTTGCAAAGATAGTTAAGAACTTAAAAAGTAAAATTAATTATTACATCTTTCCAATAATTAATAGGGCTTCCATATTCTTTTGCTGATTCAAAAGGCACCATATTAAGCACGTGGGCTTTTGCTAATTCATCTAAAAATTCATCGCCTGTACTTTCCATTATTTCTGCTTCATCTACTATTCCTTTCTCGTTTATTCTAAATGAAACTACACATTGTATAGTTTTACCCATGTAAAGAGAATTGTTTTTATACGTAGGTGGAATAGGCGGATTGGAAACATAATCTTGTATGGCTTGCTCGCTACAATCGTATTTTTGCTGGTCTATTTTTAGTTTTAAACATTCTGAAGTATAAATAGGCGGTTCTTCTTTTTTTGCCATATCAAACTGAAGTTTTTCATAAGGTGTCAATTCCTCTTGCTTAAAATCTTTTATAAGTCTGCTTTGCTCATCAAAAGTTCTGTGCAGTTTTATTCTTCCTTTTTGATCGTATTCGTACCACTCTCCTACTGGTAAACCATTTTTATAAGTAGCTTCTAATTTAGGCTCTCCATTTTCATAATACTCCTTGGCTTCGCCATTAAGTTTATCGTCTGTAAAATAAAATTGTTTTACTAAGGCTTCCGTTTTTATATCGTAGCAGTTAAATGCTCCTTGTAGTCTGTTTTGGCTATCAAAATAGCATTCGCATTTATATACGGCATCTCTGGTGCTGGCATTTTGCCAATCTTCGTTAAAAAGGAGTGTTTTTTCTTGCTGTGCAAAAGCAGTATTAAATGTAAGTAGGAATAGGAAAATTAAAATTCCTAATAGATGAAATTGCTTAAATTTATTTCTGGGTTTTTGTTCCATCTTCACTATTTCCACAATAACTATCTACCAATCCCTTAGCATCTTCATAGCCAAACTTATATGATATTTTGGCATCTTTACAGGCTTTATCATCTTCTCCTAATGCTCTGTTTACAGAAGCTCTAACATAATACAGCTCTGGGTCTGAAGAAACTAAAGCAATAGCTTTTTGAATAATTATTTTAGCGGCCATTGGTTCTCCCAGTTCTAATAAACATCTACTTTTTAGTGCTAAACCTTTGGTATCATCGGGGTGTTGTTCTAAAAAATATATTACATTTTCTAAAGCCATAGAATAGCTACTTAAATCATAATATATTTCAGCTATATAATAATAGGCTTCGGTAAGTGTTTTATTAAAGGCTACGCCTTGTTTTAAATCTACAATAGCATCGTCAAAAATTTCAAAATTAAACTTTGCTATTCCTCTGTATAAATAGACTTGTCCGGCATATTTTTCATAACCTTCTTTTACGCCTTCGCCTATAAGTTTATCTCCGTATTGCATGGCTTCTCTATAATTTTCGGCTTCAACTAATGATTTCATTTTTTCAGCTCCTGCTTTAAAATCGCCTTGTGAGTAGGAATAAAAAATAATAGATAGCAGTACTAAAGTTAATTTGAATTGTTTCATATAGCTTGGTTTTTGGTTAAAGTTATTAAAAAAAACCGAATTATCGCTATTTTTTTGCTTTTCTTTTAAAATCTCCTCTTTTCCAAGCCTCTATAAACTGTGCCCAAGCAAACACATTAAAGATGTTTTGAGGTGGAGCTTGACCGGCATAATAAAATTTTCGTGCTTCTGATCTTAAGTAATAATTGCTGTTTTCTCTACCATCATAAGCTAAATTTTCGCCCATTTCTTTTAAGTATTCTCTCTCTAAATTTCTTAATGCTCTATCGGTATCTGTTTCTTCCGCTTTGTCTAAACTTAAAAATGCTTGTTTAAACATATCTTTTGTGGGCCAAGGATAAATACGTACCGTATCTAAATAATAAGTATTGGTAGTCATTAATTTAACTATTGAATATTTATTGGTTTGCAAATCGGTGGGTATGGCAAATTTGCTGTCTTTAAAACCTATGCAAGAAAAAAGGATGGTATCGCCTTCTTTTGCGGCAAAAGAAAAGAAACCCTCTTCGTTAGACATTGTACCTCTATTAGTACCACTTATTTTTATACTGGCAAAAGGGATACCCATAAGGGTGTCGGGTGTAAGTATATATCCCGAAAATTGAATGATTTCATCACTAATGTCTTGTGCTTTAGCTACTCCAAATAAAGTTATAAAAAGTAAAACATAATATTTCATGTATCAAAAGTAATAAGAAAAAAGTATAAAATATGGAGATTAACAGATATTAGGGTTTTGTATTTCACTTCTTAACAAATTGAGTATATTGTTCATTTACTTTAATAAAATAGATGCCCTCGGGGTAATCTTGAACATCAACATATATACTGTTTGTATTAAAAAGTAATGTTTTTTCTTCTACAACTTGACCAAAGTTATTGTAAATACCATAACTTGTTATTTTCTTGTCAATACTTATATTTAAAATAGCATTTGCTGGATTTGGATAGACACTTATGTTTTGTTTTATTTCTTTAATGGGTGTAGCAGGGCAAATTCCTACTTGCTTGCTTACTAATGTGGTATTACAATTTGCATCTATAAAATAACGCCAATAAGAACTACTGGCAAATGGACTCCAATTATTTTGTATGCCAAAAGTTAAAGTATCTCCGGCAGTACTCTCTTTTAAAGTAAAATATCCATCGCACGACATACCCAGAATAATTGCATTATATATCAATTCAATATTTCCATAAGAAGAAAATAGCTGAAATTCGTCCATTAATTTATTGAAGTTTAAGATGTCTGAACTATAAAACTCATTTATAATAAAATTGTTTAAGTGCGAATAATTTTGAGAATGTAGATTATACAATTGCATAAAAGAATCTAAAGGAGCAAAGGAAGAATAATTGCCATATTGTACCAAAGTATCTTTCCACGGAATACTATCGTATATACTAAACCGTATCCCCATGGGATAAGAGTTATTTAAAGAAACTTCCCATGTATGCATATTAAAATCTTGAGCTTGTGCGTCAATTACAGTAAATAATCCCAGTATTTTTTCTACTTGGGCAATAGGCATTCTAATGCTATCATAATTTACATTAGTAGAATCATCTAAAGCGTTAAATAGTAATTGATAATTTATATCATCTCTATAATTTGAATCAATAGTGGCTGTATAAGTACAATTTTGACTTTGAGCCCATGAAAATAAACTAAAGCTAAGAAAAAATAGAATTGTACGCATATTAAATTAATTTGGAAAAATAAAGATAATAATTTTTACATATTTTTTATCAATTACTGCCAATAACTAATCTTGAAAGTTCTAACTTTTAAGAATTTCCCAATTACCTTATTTACAAATTAACTAATTCCCTACCTTTGCGTTTCAAAAATTGAATATAAATGGCTCAACAAGACGATTTGTTTAAAAATATAGTTTCGCACGCTAAAGAATACGGTTTTATTTTTCAATCATCTGAAATATATGATGGGCTTAGTGCCGTGTATGATTACGGACCTAATGGCGTAGAGCTAAAAAACAACATTAAACAATACTGGTGGAAAGCCATGGTGCAAATGCACGAAAACATAGTGGGTATTGATGCCGCTATTTTTATGCACCCACTTACTTGGAAAGCCAGCGGCCATGTTGATGCGTTTAACGACCCACTAATTGATAATAAACAAAGTAAAAAACGCTATAGAGCAGATGTTTTGGTAGAGGAACACATAGAAAAAATCAACCAAAAAATTCAGAAAGATGTAGATAAAGCCAAGGCACGTTTTGCCGATGCTTTTGATGAAGCACAGTTTAGAAGCACCAACCCAAATGTGGTACGCAGACAAGAAGAAATAGATGCTATTGAAGCCCGTATGAAAAAATGCTTAGAAAATGAAGATTGGGCAGATTTTAAGCAAATGATAGAAGATTTAGGTATTGCCGACCCTGTTTCCGGTTCAAAAGAATGGACAGATGTACGTCAGTTTAACTTAATGTTTAACACGCAACTGGGAAACATAGCCGGAGAAGAAGGAAAATTATACCTACGCCCCGAGACAGCTCAAGGTATTTTTGTTAATTTTTTGAATGTATTAAACACTTCTCGCCAAAAAGTGCCTTTTGGTATAGCACAAATAGGTAAAGCATTTAGAAACGAAATAGTGGCACGCCAGTTTATTTTCCGTATGCGGGAGTTTGAACAAATGGAAATGCAGTTTTTTGTACGCCCGGGCGAGCAAAAAAAATGGTACGAATACTGGAGAGATACCCGACTAAATTGGCATAAAACATTAGGCTTAGGAGCAGACAACTATCGTTTTCACGACCATATAAAAACAGCTCATTATGCCGATGCCGCTTTAGACATAGAATTTAATTTCCCCTTTGGTTTTAAAGAACTGGAAGGTATTCATTCCCGAACAGATTTTGATTTAAAACAACATCAAGAGCTAAGTGGTAAAAAACTACAATACTTTGATCCGGAAATTAACGAAAGCTATGTGCCTTATGTTATAGAAACGTCTATTGGTTTAGACCGTATGTTTTTAGCTACGCTAAGTGCCTGCTTAAAAGAAGAAGATTTAGGCGAAGGCAAAACAAGAACGGTGCTTTCTTTACCTCCTGTGTTGGCTCCTGTTAAAGTGGCTATTTTCCCTTTAACTAAAAAAGACGGCTTACCCGAAAAAGCAAGAGAAATTTTTAATAAACTTCGGGTTGATTTAGCCGTAGAATACGAAGAAAAAGACAGCATAGGCAAACGCTACAGACGCCATGATGCCATTGGTACGCCTTATTGCATTACTATTGACCACCAAACATTGGAAGACAATACCGTAACCATAAGAGAACGCGACACAATGGAACAAGAGCGTGTAGATATAGACAAAGTTCGTCAAGTGGCTTTGGAAAGATGTAGCTGGGGGAAAGTGCTGGGATAAAACAAACAGAAAACGGATTATCATGACGGAAATTTTGAAGCATGAAAAATTATCCGTCATCTTATATAAATTAGTTTAGCTTAATTTAATAAATGTTTTATATTTTTGCAAAAAAAAACAATATGAAAAGAATAAGCTTATTTTTATTTTTTGCAATTAGTATAATTTATTTTTCGTGTAACGATAACGATGATGACAATAATGATAACGGCATATATGGTGTATGGAATGTAACGGATGTAAATACATTAGACTGTAATAGTAATGGTCAAAGTTTTACTTATACATATACTTATCAAATTTCAATTGATAAATTGGGAGAAGACTCTATTATTATTACTAATTTGAATGAAAGAAATTTTACTTTTAAAGGTATCTTTACCGGAAGTTCTCTAAGTTTTTCTAACGGTTCTTCAGGTAGTGGGGCTTGTAGTGGTACAGGAATATTCTCTAATAATACCATTAACTTTACTATAGGTTGTCATAATGCTAATCTATATGGAGATTATGGAGCAGATTGCCCAAATTTTTATTATATAACTAGTGTTGACAAACAAACTTCAGCCAATAGATAGAGAAATATAAAATATTACTCCACATACACCATTTTAGAGTAAGTAACTTCATCTGAATTTTCGTAGTAGTCAATTTTAGATTTGCTGTTATTAGGGAAATAAATTTGCATATAAATATCCCCCTTTTCTATAGCTTCAAATGTTTGGCTATAATATATTTCGTCAACATAGGTAAAATGCCACCCACTCATAAAAGAAGCATCAAAAAACCAAAAATTAGCATAATCATTTGGATTATTTTGTTGAGAAATAACAATTTTCAAACTCGCATTTTCTTCTAAATTAGCCACCATACCATAGCTTTCATATCCTTGAATAGTATCTGTTTCTATTTCTGTAGAGTCTGTTTCTGTCTGTTGCAATATATTTAACCCAAAACTGGTAGAGGCAGGGTAAGTAATTTTGTTTTTAGGGTCGTCATCTTCTTTTTTACAGGCTAAAATAGTTACAATTAATACTAATAATAAAGTTAAATTTTTCATTCTTTTTAAGTTTTGACTTCTAATATAGATGTTTTTTTATAATTAATGTAGATTAGAAACATATAAAAATTAGAATTTTACATTAACAATACTTATATTTCTTAGTAGCAAAGAATTTGTATCTTTGCACCTCGTTAAAAAATAAAAATGAGTACAAATACAATGAATTACAAAGTAAAAGATATTTCCTTAGCAGAATGGGGAAGAAAAGAAATTAGACTTGCGGAAGCAGAAATGCCGGGTTTAATGTCGTTGAGAGAAGAGTTTGGAGCATCTAAACCATTGAAAGGAGCAAGAATAGCAGGCTGTTTACACATGACTATTCAAACGGCAGTTTTAATAGAAACTTTAGTAGAATTAGGTGCAGATGTAACTTGGTCTTCTTGCAATATATTTTCTACACAAGACCACGCAGCAGCAGCTATAGCCGCAGCAGGAGTGCCTGTTTTTGCTTGGAAAGGCATGAACGAAGAAGAATTTGACTGGTGTATAGAGCAAACATTGCACGCTTTTGAAGGTGGCAAGCCTTTAAATATGATTTTAGATGACGGAGGAGATTTAACCAATATGGTTTTAGACCGCTATCCTGAATTGGTAAAAGACATTAGAGGAATTTCTGAAGAAACTACCACAGGCGTACACCGTTTATACGAAAGAGAAAGAAAAGGAACTTTAGCATTGCCGGCTATTAATATTAATGATTCAGTTACAAAATCTAAATTTGATAATAAATACGGCTGTAAAGAATCTTTAGTAGATTCTATAAGAAGAGCTACAGATTTAATGTTGGCAGGTAAAACGGCAGTAGTAGCAGGCTACGGAGATGTAGGAAAAGGTTCTGCCGCTTCTTTAAGAAATGCAGGTGTGCGTGTTACGGTTACAGAAATAGACCCAATATGTGCTTTGCAAGCAGCTATGGACGGTTTTGCTGTTAAGAAAATGGAAAATGCTGTAAAAGAAGCAGATATTATTGTTACCGCCACAGGAAATAAAGACATTATAAAAGGTGAGCATTTTAAAGGTATGAAAGATAAAGCCATTGTTTGCAATATCGGACACTTTGATAATGAAATAGATATGGCTTGGTTAAATAAAAACTATGGTAATACTAAAGATGTAATTAAGCCACAGGTAGATATGTATGAAGTTGATGGTAAAAATATTATAGTATTGGCAGAAGGTCGTTTGGTTAATTTGGGCTGTGCTACAGGGCATCCAAGTTTTGTAATGAGTAATTCATTTACTAACCAAGTGTTAGCTCAGTTAGAATTATGGACAAATACTGACCAATATGAAAACAAAGTTTATGTTTTGCCTAAGCATTTAGATGAAAAAGTTGCAGCACTTCACTTAGAAAAAATAGGTGTAGAATTAGAAGAACTTTCTCAAGAGCAAGCTGATTATATAGGTGTACCTAAAGCAGGGCCTTTTAAACCGGATTATTATAGATATTAATATCTCATAAATTAGAATTAAAAATGGCGAGCTAACACAGTTCGCCATTTTTTTTGGAAAAACCTTACTTTTACATCATGAAGTATAATGCAAATAATGCCCCTAAACCTGTAGGCGCTTACCCTCATGCTCGTAGAGCGGGCAATTTATTATTCCTTTCAGGAATAGGACCAAGAACTACAGAAGGCGACCACAGCGGTGTGCCGGGTTTAGAATTAGATAAAAATGGCAATTTTAAAACTTTTGATTTTGAAGCTCAATGTCATTCTGTTTTTAAAAATGTAAAAGCCGTTTTAGAAGATTGTGGAGCTAAGTGGGATGATTTAGTAGATGTAACCGTTTTTTTGACAGATATGAAGCGAGATTTTCATACCTACAACAAAATTTATGCTGAATATTTTAAAGATAACCAACCTTGCAGAACTACCTGCGAAATTAAAAGCCTACCTACACCTATTGCTATAGAATTAAAATGTATAGCATATTTAGGGAAAGATTGATAGATGATGGACATTTACAATATAGTTATGCAAAAAAAATCTAAAAGCGGAGCAGTCTTATTTAATTTTCACTTCTTTCATCAGTTCAGACTTTGCCTCTTGCTCATTTGACATTAGTCTATAATTTCCTCCGCCTGTGTTGGCTAAGTTTTGTATGTATGTTTTCTTCTTTTCGTCTGCCGAGTTGTTTAACTGCATTACAGAAAGACTTATGCCTTTATTCAAATTTGAATTTACAATATTTAAAGCCGTTGGGCTTACACCAAATTCGCCATCGGTGGCTATAATAATTTTGTTGTTTTCTTTAGGTTTAAAAGATTTAGTAGCAATTTGATAGGCTATTTCTAAGCCTTTTACTAAGTCGGTTCCCCCACTGGACTCTAAAGTATCTAATAGAATTTTTATTTTTAATTTGTCTTTAACTCCGGCATTTGGATAAAGCAATTTGGCATCACCGGAATAAGCTACTAAACTAATATTATCTTCTGGTCTTAGTATATTCATTAAATGGAGTAAACTTGATTTAAGTAAAGGAAATTTCCCCGATTTTAACATAGAAGGCGATACATCCATTAAGAAAACAATATTATTAATTTTTGCTCCTTCCAAACTGTTTTCGTTAGTAGCATCAAATACAGCTTTAGTTACAGTCGGTTTTGCTATTTCAGGAGCTAAATCTTCTTTTTTTGTCAATAAATTTTCTGTAGCGATAGCTTCTTTTTTTACATCTATTTGGCTTACGGTTCTTTTAGCATAAAAAGGCAAAGGTTCTTCGGTGTATTGCAAAAAATTAATATTTGCTTGCTTTACTAAATTATTATATGCTCCGGCACTTCCTGTTTTTGTTGCCGATGAATTAAAAGCTTCCACAGCATTGTATAAAAACACCTCTAATTCTTCATCGGTTTTGTTAGACTGCAAAAACTGCTCCGCCCAGCTGGCAATTTCATTAGCGGTATTTTCTATTTCTTTTTTATGATTTTCCATTTCCAGCGTGCCTATCCTAAACTCGCCTTCTCTTCTTAGTACATTTAAGTTTACTATTTTATTGGCATCTTGCAAAGCTTTATTGAGCATAGCTAAATAAGATTTTAATTGTATGTCATTTTTGCTTCTCATAGCCATAATAACATTCTTACTTTGCCCCACTATATTTTTTAAAATATACAAATCTTCATTAAGATCTTTCTTTTTAAAATTAATGGCACAAGACAGTGAAAAATCATAGCTTAAATCTACAAATTCCTTAGCTATAGCATCTAACTGCTCTAAAATTAGCATACAATCTTTGTAATAATTGATAGTGTATTTAGTGTTTTGTAGTTGCAAGCATAAATTATTAAACATAGTTACTTTTGCATACAGCACTACAATATTTTTTTTATAATCAAACAATCTATTCCCTGTATTTTCAGAACCCGGATTTGAAGCTAAAGATTTTACAAAATCTTCACTTATAGTTTGAGTAAATTGAAATTTAGGTAGTGTTTTAGCTTGTTTACTTGTGTTCCAAATATTAAGTTGCTGCTGAAAAATTATCAGTTTGTTTTCATTAAGGTTAATATGCCAAATTAAGGAGTTGGCTTTTTGTGTAAATTCATTAATTTTCTTTTGCTCAACTTTTAAATCTTGTTGGGCATAAGAAAATTGCACTAATGCAATAGACAGCAGTAAAAACTTACTTAATGCACCCATGATTTATAATAATCGGCATCTTCTATTTTTAAGGCAAAATCGGTAATTTGAAGTGGCTTAAATGTATCTACCATTACTGCAAGTTCTTCTGTAGCTTTTTTGCCTATGCTTTTTTCTACCGCTTCGCCATGCGGACCGTGAGGCACACCTAATGGATGCAAGCTAAACATACCTTCTACCACATCGGTTCGGCTCATAAATTTTGGTGCTACATAATAAAGCACTTCATCGCTATCTACATTGCTGTGGTTATATGGTGCAGGTATAGCATCGGGATGATAGTCATATAGCCTTGGCACAAATGAACAAATAACCAAACCGGCAGATGCAAAAGTTTGATGTATAGGCGGAGGTAAGTGAACACGACCTGTTATAGGTTCAAAATTATGTATAGAAAAAGTATAAGGATATAAATATCCGTCCCAGCCTACGGCATCAAAAGGATGAAATTTATAGGTATAATCGTATAATAAATCATCTTTTTTAATTTTAATTAAAAACTTGCCTTCTTCATTGTGTGATTTTAATTTTTTAGGTGGATGCATATCTCTTTCGCAAAAAGGAGAATGTTCTAATAATTGTCCAAATTCATTTCTATATCTCTTTGGCGTTACTAATGGACTGTAAGATTCCACTACCAAAAGTCTGTTATTTTCATTATTAAACTCCAATTGATACACTGTTCCTCTTGGTATTATAATATAATCTCCTTCTACAAAAGGTAATTCGCCATATATAGAATGCATAGTGCCTGTTCCTTTGTGTACAAATATCATTTCATCGGCATTGGCATTTTTATAAAAATAATCAGTCATTGATTTTTTTGGAGCTGCCACGGCAATGCTGCAATCACTATTAAACATTAAGGTTTTTCTACTTTCTAAAAAGTCATTTTCAGGCTTAACATCAAAACCAAAAAACTTTCTACACTTCATATTATGCGTTAAAGTAGTTTTAGGAGCAATATTAACAGGCTCGCCCACACTTAAAACTGCCGTAGGCAAGTTGTGATGGTATATTAAAGAGTAAACACTATCAAAACCAATAGTAGAAACTAATTCTTCTGAATAGAGCTTTCCTTTTTCGTTTCTAAATTGTACGTGTCTTTTGTTGGGGATTTCGCCTAATTGAAAATATCTTGACATGGCTTATTGAAGTTTGGTTTAGTGTGTAAAATTACAAAAAATAAAGTAAGATTTTAACTATAAATAGGTTTACACGTATAATAGTTAGATATTTGCCGAAAATTAGAAATTGAATGAAGTTTGGCGATTTTTTAACGGTATTTTTAACCTTATTTGCGGTTATTGATATATTGGGTTCTATTCCTATTATTATAGATTTGCGTGCTAAAATGGGGGCAATTCGTTCGGGTATGGCTACAATTTTTGCCGGAGCACTTATGTTTGCCTTTTTGTTTTTTGGTACAGCCATGCTTAAAGCATTGGGTTTAGATATACAAAGTTTTGCCATAGCCGGTAGTATTGTTATTTTTATTATTGGTTTAGAAATGGTTCTGGGTATTAATATTTTTAAACACGATAATAGTAAAAATGCCAATCATAGTATTATGCCCATAGCTTTTCCGTTAATAGCGGGTGCAGGTACACTTACTACCATTTTATCGTTAAAAGCTGAGTATGATAATCTCACTATCGGCTTGGCTATTTTAGCCAATTTAATAGTGGTTTATGCCGTTTTAAAAATGTCTAAAGTATTAGAATTAAAAATGGGACCAAGCACATTAGAAATATTAAGACGTATATTTGGCGTAATACTTTTAGCAATAGCTATCAAAATTTTTAAATCAAATATTAGTTTTATAGTATAATGGCATTTGGCATACCACCTAAATATGAACTAAGAATAAAACACGGGCTTACCAAAAAAAGCTGTGAAAAAAAAGTACAAAAAGTATTAGATGCTTTAGCTTATTTGAAAGTAGGACACGAAAAAAACGCCTTTGACTACCGCACCAGAAATGGTATAATGACCATGGGCGAACGATTTTTAGTGTATGTAGGCGAAACCGAAATGCTGGTAATAAGTAAAAGCATTAATCCCGGGCAGTTTATAGATTTTGGTAGAAACAAGCAAAATGTAGAACGCTTTATGGAAATTTATGAGGCTGAGGTAGTTTGAAAGGAAATAAGAAGTTTACTACATTTATTTAATAAAAATAACTTATTCTTCCATTAGCACTTTAAGATTATCTAAGCCTTCTTGAAAATCTGCTCCTACCATTTTATCCATATTCCAAAATAGGAGCATAAAATTCATAGGGTATTTCATTTCTGAACTAAAACCCCATTTCACTTTTGTTTGATTGTCCGAAACAGCTTCGGTTATCATATAAGCTTTATCGGTGGTTTCAAAAGGCTCTATAAAACGCAGTTCAAAATCTATGCGTTCCCCTTGTTTTATGGCTGTAATTTCTTGTGCTCCTTTGCCTACGTTTTTGTTAGTGCTTTCCCATGTATATACCGAGCCTACTTCGCCATCATTGCCGGTAAAAGTTAATTTAGCATTCGGATCCATTTTAGCCCATTTGCTGTATTTTGGTTGGTTTCTTAAATTGCTTACAAAGTCAAAAACCACTTCTTTAGGTTGGTTTATTACTATTTCTCTTTCTACGTTTATTTTTTTATCTACAAACAAACCAATAATAAAAGGTAGGCTTAAAAAAATGGCAAAAGCTATAAGTAAATATTTTAAATATTTCATAATATAATGTATTTGTTAATACAAATCTATGAAAAAAAATCTTTTAAGCCACTTAAAATACTTTGCACGGCATAGCTGGCAAGTATTAAACCCATAACTTTACTAATAACAATTATACCATACTCGCCTATGCGTTTTTGTATGTTGCTTGCCATTAAAAGCATGCCCATTGTTATTAATATTACTAAAAAAACAAGAGTTACTGTAACTAATTGTTGCTTAAAAGTATAAATATGATTGTCGGTTAAAAGCACCACCGCCATAATAGCTCCTGGCGAAGCAATAGAGGGCATGGCTATAGGAAAAATGGTAACGTGCCTATAATCTTTAATCAGGTGTTTTTCAGATTCTGGTTTTCCCTCTCCAAATAGCATGGTCATTGCAAAAAGAAAAAGTATTACGCCTCCCGATATTTGAAATGCCGAAAGGGTAACATTCATTCCTTCTAAAATCATTTGCCCTAAAAAAATGAAAAACAGCAAAATACCAAAAGCAACTAACGATGCTCTTATAGCGATTTTTTTCTTTTCTTCTTTTTTAAAATGTTTGGTGGCTTCTAAATAAACAGGTATAGAGCCAATAGGATCTACAACTGCAAAAATGAAAAATATTGATGAAATTATTCCCGAAATTATCTCCACTAAGCTTTATTTCTTACTTTTTTAATTGTTCTAAAACCACTTCATTGTTATGTCAATCAGTTTTTTTGTCCACTTATTATACGGTGGGTACATTAGCTGCGACATGCCAAAAGGTAAGTGTTGACGCAATACCGATCTTTCGTTACAAAAATCTACAAAACCCCATTTTCCATGGCTTTTTCCTATGCCGGAGTTATTTATACCTCCAAAAGGAAGATTGGTTTGTGTTATATGCAATATAGTGTCATTAACACAAGTGCCACCTGCCGAGGTGTGCTCTAAAATGTAATTAATGTTTTTTTCTTTTTTGCTGAAAATATAAAGTGCCAAAGGTTTTTCTTTTTCATTTACTATTTCTAAGGCTTCGTCTAAACTTTTAAAACCTATTACAGGCATAATAGGTCCAAATATTTCTTCATTCATAATATCTGAATGTGGAGCAATATTGCTTAAAATAGTAGGATCTATAAAGTTGTCATCTTTTTCGTAAGTAGCTCCTGTTTCCACCACAGCACCTTCTTCTATAGCTTCTTGTGTTAGTTCCACTAATCTATTATAATGCTTGCTGTTTACTATCCTTGTCAAATTTCCACTTTGCATTCTTGCTTCTTTGTCTTTGCCATATTTTTTGGCTATCTGCTCTTTCATAGCTTTTATTAGTTCATCTTTTTTACTTTGATGTACTAATACATAATCCGGAGCTATGCAGGTTTGACCTTCGTTTAAATATTTACCCCAAACTATTTTTGTGGCGGCTTCCTTAATGTTTGCCGTTTCATCTATTATAGTTGGGCTTTTGCCACCAAGTTCTAAAGTACAAGTGGTTAAATGCTCGCTGGCAGCTTTCATTATTATTTTGCCCACGGCAGGGCTACCTGTAAAATGGATATGGTCAAATTTTAATTTCAGCAAAGCTGAAGAAACCGTATGGTCGCCTAATATTACTGCCACTTCGCTTTCATTAAATACCTGAGCCAATAATTCTTTTACAGCCAAAGAAGTGTGAGGTGTAAATTCTGATGGTTTCAGCATCGTAGCATTGCCCGAAGCTATAGCATATATTATGGGCGAAATAGCCAAATAAAAAGGATAATTCCAAGGGGTAATAATTAAACAGTTTCCTTTAGGTTCGTATTTTACATAAGCCGAAGAACCAATTAATGTAATAGGTGTATCTACATATTCATCTTCCATCCATTCTTCAAAATGAGCCAAAGTGTGTTTTAATTCAGAAATGGTAGGATATATTTCAGAAATATCAGTTTCTAATGCCGGTTTTTTAAAATCTTTGTAAATAGCCTCTTGTATTTTTTCTCTGTTAGAAAAAATAGCATCTTTCAGTTTTTTAAGTTTTTTCTTCCTGTCTTTTGCAGTAGAATTTTTTAATGTTTGCAAATTTTCTTTCTGCAATTCAAAAACTTCCTGTATTCTTTTTAAGCTATCGTTTTCGCTTTTTGGTACTGAAATTTGTACTTTTTCTTCAACACTTACCGAATCCATTTTATTTCTTTTTCATAAAGATATGCATTTTCAGATTATTAGTATAATTAAAAGCATTTGTAAACAACATTTGTAAACAAATATTAGCATAATGAAGGTAAATTGGAATGGGTGCTGAATAGCCAATTTTAATAGTTAGAGTTCCGAACTTTTTGAAAGTTCGGAACTCTATATTTTTAACACAGATAATGACTTTGTTTTTTATTATAATTAAACCGAAAAATTAGGGCGTAAAATCCTTTATGATTTACCATTGTAGCTCATTAAGATTTAAGATAAAGCTCAATATAGTGTTTTATTTGAGCTTGAATTAGTATCTTTATGAGCTAAAAATGGATAATGATAGATTTAAGAGAAAAACAAATAATAGATTTTATCCAAAAAGCTGAGGAATGTTCCTCAAAAGAGATTTTTGATGAACTTGATTTGTCTGTAAGTTATGCAACTTTAAAAAGATTGTTGGCAAAATTAATATCCTTAAATTATATATCAATAAAAGGTAAAGGTAAGGGAACAAAATATTTGATTTCTCCAACGTATAGCGTGATTCAGCCCATTGACGTTGATAAATATTATGAAAAAGAGATTGATGAAAGAAAAATAAATGAAGGATTTAACTTTCAAATTATAAATGGTGTACTTTCAAAACATAGTGTGTTTACCGAGAGTGAATTGCAAAAATTAAATAGCCTTCAAAAAAAATTTCATAAAAACATATCACAGTTATCGGATAAAGAATACAAAAAGGAGTTTGAAAGATTAGCCATTGATTTGAGTTGGAAATCGTCTCAAATTGAAGGAAATACTTATTCATTATTAGAAACAGAGCGACTTTTAAAAGAGAAAGAAACAGCTGCCGGCAAAACAAAAGAGGAAGCTGTAATGCTTTTGAATCATAAAGATGCACTTGATTTTATTATAGAAACGCCTAATTATATTTATCCTTTAAGTGTTTCAAAAATTGAAGATATTCATAGTATCTTAGTTAAAGAACTTAATGTTGAAAGAAATTTGAGACAAAGGCGTGTTGGCATCTCCGGGACAAATTACAGACCACTTGACAACCAATTTCAAATTTCCGAGGCATTACAAGATTCATGTAACTTAATCAATGGAAAGTCAAACATATTTGAAAAAGCATTGTTAGCGTTAGTTCTTATATCATACATTCAGCCATTTATGGACGGAAATAAGAGAACAGCAAGAATTGTTAGTAATGCAATATTGGTAAACGAAAAATATTGTCCACTCTCATTTCGGACAGTGGATTCTCTTGATTATAAAAAAGCGATGCTACTATTCTACGAGCAAAATAACATATCAAATTTCAAGGAGATTTTTATTAATCAATTTGAATTTGCTGTAAATACATATTTTTAAAAACATCAATGATTACATGAGTTTTTAGTTAGAATTCCGAACTTTTTGAAAGTTCGGAATTCTATATATTGCTTAGTGGTATGTAATAGCACGAACAATGGATAATTTCAATGCGATATTTCATTTAAAATGTTATTCTTGTAAATTTCCTATCTAATATTCATGTTATTCAAGTATTTTTGTAGTAAAACCAACAAAGTAATATGGATTTTTCATCTATAAAAGTTCCTAAACAAACGCAAATTGACTTGTATAAAAATATGCTTTATGCAAGAATGATAGAAGAAAAAATGTTGAATTTGCTCCGTCAAGGCAAAATTTCTAAATGGTTTAGTGGTATAGGGCAAGAAGCTATAGCTGTGGGCGTTACAAAAGCTTTGCACAAAGATGAATATATTCTTCCTATGCACAGAAATTTAGGCGTTTTTACTTCTAGAGAAATTCCATTAGCTAAGTTAGTGAAGCAGTGGCAAGGCAAACCGGACGGTTTTACAAAAGGCAGGGATAGAAGTTTTCATTTTGGTACAAATGAATACCATATTGTAGGTATGATTTCGCATCTTGGGCCACAATTAAATGTGGGAGACGGAATTGCTTTGGCTTCTAAATTAAAAAATGAAGGCAAAATTGCAGTGGCTTTTACAGGCGAAGGAGGCACCAGTGAAGGAGATTTTCACGAAGCGTTAAATTTAGCCGCAGTATGGCAGTTGCCCATCATTTTTGTGGTAGAAAATAATGGATATGGCTTATCTACACCTACAAATGAACAGTATAATTGCCAAAAAATATCTGACAGAGGCATAGGCTATGGTATGAAAGCCATAACTATTGACGGCAATAATGTGCTGGAAGTTTATGAAACCATTAAGCGAAATGCGGATTCTATAAGGGAAAACCCCGAACCTATTTTAATTGAGTGTCAAACCTTTAGAATGAGAGGGCATGAAGAAGCATCGGGAACAAAGTATGTACCAAAAAAACTAATGGAAGAATGGGCAAAAAAAGACCCGATAGACAATTTTGAGGTGTATATTTTAGCAGAGAAAATATTATCAAAAGATGAGATAGTAAATTTAAAAGAAACGTATAAAAAGCAGATAAATGAGCAAGTAGCAGAAGGTTTTGATGCTCCGGATATTGTTCCAAATATAGCAAATGAAATTAATGATGTTTTTAAACCATTTAAGCAAGAATTAATAACTCCAAAATCTGATAAAAAGACAGTAAAACGAATGATTGATGCTTATTCAGATGCTTTGTACCAAAGTATGGAGAAATATGATAGTTTAGTTTTAATGGGGCAAGATATTGCAGAATATGGTGGTGCGTTTAAAATTACAGAAGGTTTTGTAGATAAATTTGGCAAAGAACGAGTTAGAAATACACCTATAATGGAATCGGGCGTTTTAAGTGCCGCTTTGGGCATGAGTATTAAAGGCATGAAAACTATGGTAGAAATGCAGTTTGCCGATTTTGTGAGTTCGGGATTCAATCCAATAATTAATAATTTAGCAAAATCATATTACCGTTGGGGGCAAAATGCCGATGTAGTTATACGCATGCCCACAGGTGCAGGCGTGGGTGCCGGGCCATATCATTCGCAGAGCAATGAAGCGTGGTTTTATCATACACCGGGATTAAAAATAGTATATCCAAGTAATCCGTATGATGCTAAAGGTTTACTAAATGCTGCAATTGAAGATCCAAATCCTGTTATGGTTTTTGAACATAAGGCTTTGTATAGAAGCATAGAAGCGGAAATTCCTGATGATTATTATACTGTAGAGATAGGTAAAGCTATTTTTAAAACCAAAGGCAAAGATGTTTCAATTATTACGTACGGAGCAGGTGTGCATTGGGCTTTAGCATTAACCAATAAGCATGAAAATGTAAGCGTAGAAGTTTTAGATTTATGTAGCTTAATACCTTTAGATTATGATGCAATAAAGCAGACCGTGCAAAATACAGGAAAAATAATAGTACTTAATGAAGATTGTTTAACAGGTAGTATAGCTTCCGATATAGCCGCGTGGATAGGAGAGCACTGTTTTGAATATTTAGATGCTCCTGTTAAGAGAGTAGGAAGTTTAGATACGCCTATTCCTTTTTCTAAAGCTTTAGAAAATCAATTTTTACCTCAAGGCAGGTTAGAGGAAGTTTTTAGGGAGTTGATTGAGTATTAACCGAACTCAGGTTATTAGTAACGGTATTTTAAATTTCATCTAAAAACACTACATCATTAAAATCTTCGGCTAAAAAAGGCAAATCTAATAAAGATTTTCGGGGATATTCCTTATCATAAATATTTACAAATTTAGTGAAACGCGTAGGGTAGTAATTCATTTCAACTAAAAGTTCAATTGCTTTGTATGTTATATTTTGTATAGAGTTTATTCTATCTACACTACTTTTAGTTATGCAATAAGACAAGGCTAAGTTTATTTTATCTTCATTAAATATTGAAGGGGCAAAATCACTTTCATAGCTGTTAGTGGATTTAGGCATATTATCTTCACGCCAAAGAGATATATTGTTTTCAAAAGCGAAAGCTTCGGTTGGTTTGCCATTAAGCCATGTATTAAAATGAACGTGAGGAATACCAAAGGGGAAAGTACTCGCTCCGTCTAAACCACTATAGCCGGATAATGCTATTACTTGACCTCTTTTTACTTTCTCGCCCACTTTTACTAAACTTTTTGCTAAGTGGACATAGCCTGTTATTAAGCCATAACCATGGTCTATATGTATTTTTAATCCACCACGATTAAATTCTCTATGAATTTTTAAAACAACTCCGGGTGCTGCTGTACAAACTTTTGTTCCTACCGTAATGGCAAAATCAATAGCATTGTGAGAGTTGTAAGCTAAACTCTTTCCTCTAAAATCTCTTGTTTGTGTTTTGGCTACAGACCAGCCGTTTTCTATAGGAGTAGGAGTATGATTAAACAAGTTAGAAATAATAACCGTTTTTTCTAAATAAGGTTTCCCAAACCATAATTTTGGTGATATTTTAGGGTGTAATTGTTTTAAACTTGATAAATCAAATTTAGAAGAAGGAACATCTTCTGCTCCCATTAAAGCAATTTTAGTTTCTTTCAAGCTTTTGTTTAACGGAGAAATCCCCATTATTTCACTAAAAAGCCCTAATCCTTTTATTTTCACTTCATTCTATTGAGCTATTTTGCTCATTTCGGCTTTAAAAAAGCCAATAAGTAAATCTTGCTGCTCTTGGCTCAGTTTAGCATCTTTGTGTATTAAAGTATAAGAACTTAAAGGCATTTCGTTTTTTTCAATCATTTCTACACATTCGTCAAGCTTATGGTGCTTTTTCTTGGCATCATAACCATCCCATGCAGAAAAGTTAAGATGTTCTTTACCTTCATCTATATGTCTTTTTAAAAACCAGCTAACAGGAGCTATATTATTATACCACGGGTAAACCGTATTATTAGAATGACAATCAAAACAACTTACTTCAAGTATGTTACTAATTTCATTACTTGCAGAGGTAGCAACTAAAAATTGATTGCTTGTTTCTGAAGAAATATTCTTCTTAATTGGCACAAACTGAATAGCAACTAATAAAACTACTATTCCTATAATTATTTTCTTTTTCATAGTTATTAGGGTTTAATAATGAACTTATACCAACACAAAATAGTCTAATCTATTTTGTGTTTTACATTGGTAAATACCGTTAGAAAATATATTTAGTACAATGAGGCGTAGCCGATATTGGACTATTATATATTCCTAAACGGTATTAAATATAGCTAATATTTTTTGATAATTAGTTGTATAGTTAAAAATAAATTAAGGGGAAGGGAACAAAAGTATAAAAACGAAAAAAGCCCTTTGTAAAAATATACAAAGGGCTTTAGAAAAGGATATGGCGATGACTTACTTTCCCGGCTTGCCAGTATCATCAGCGCGATAGTGCTTAACTTCTCTGTTCGGAATGGGAAGAGGTGTTTCACTATGCTATAATCACCATAAAGAGTTTACCGAATATTTAGCTATTTAGCTGAATAGCTTGTTCGCTTATCAGCTTATCTACTTTTTAGCTATATTACTATCGGTATTAATAATTTATGACAAATTGAAAATTAAGATTAAAAAAGCTAACGAGTAATTAGTAATGTTCGGCTTTGATGTTACCACCTTTACACCTACATCCTATCAACGTCCTCATCTCGAACGACTCTTAAAAGAAATCTCATCTTGAAGTTGGCTTCGCACTTAGATGCTTTCAGCGCTTATCCATTCCAAACATAGCTACTCTGCAGTGCAGCTGGCGCCACAACAGATACACCAGAGGTTTGTCCAACCCGGTCCTCTCGTACTAGGGTCAGCTCTTCTCAAATTTCTAACGCCCGCAATAGATAGAGACCGAACTGTCTCGCGACGTTCTGAACCCAGCTCGCGTGCCACTTTAATGGGCGAACAGCCCAACCCTTGGGACCTTCTTCAGCCCCAGGATGTGACGAGCCGACATCGAGGTGCCAAACCTCCCCGTCGATATGAGCTCTTGGGGGAGATCAGCCTGTTATCCCCGGAGTACCTTTTATCCTTTGAGCGATGGCCCTTCCATGCGGAACCACCGGATCACTATGCTCTACTTTCGTACCTGCTCGACTTGTTGGTCTTGCAGTCAAGCACCCTTATACCATTATGCTCTTCGCACGATTACTAAACGTGCTGAGGGTACCTTTAGAAGCCTCCGTTACTCTTTTGGAGGCGACCACCCCAGTCAAACTACCCACCACGCAATGTCTCCTTTCTTAGATTAGACTTTAAGTAAATAAAGGGTGGTATTTCAAGGACGACTCCACCTTGCCTAGCGACAAAGCTTCGTAGTCTCCCACCTATCCTACACATCATTTACCCAAAGTCAATGCGAAGTTGTAGTGAAGGTTCACGGGGTCTTTTCGTCCCATTGCGGGTAATCGGCATCTTCACCGATACTACAATTTCACCGAGCTCGTGGCCGAGACAGTGCCCAGATCGTTACACCATTCGTGCAGGTCGGAACTTACCCGACAAGGAATTTCGCTACCTTAGGACCGTTATAGTTACGGCCGCCGTTTACTGGGGCTTCAGTTAAGAGCTTCGCCTTACGGCTAACCCCCTTCCTTAACCTTCCAGCACCGGGCAGGTGTCAGACCTTATACTTCATCTTGCGACTTTGCAAAGTCCTGTGTTTTTGATAAACAGTCGCCTGGGCCTATTCACTGCGTCCCGCCATTGGCGGGAGTCCTTTCTTCCGAAGTTACAGGACGAATTTGCCGAATTCCTTAGCCACGGATCACTCGAGCGCCTTAGTATACTCTACTTGACTACCTGTGTCGGTTTACGGTACGGGCCGTTATACTCGCTATTTCTTGGAAGAGGCTTCATATCTTCGCTTCGTCCGTAGACTAGGCTCAACGTGCACTTCCGTCCGCACGTAGATACTCCACTTCTCCGTCACTTTTATTGTATAACAGGTACAGAAATATTAATCTGTTTGCCATCGGCTTCCCCTTTCGGGTTATCCTTAGGACCCGACTAACCCTGATCTGATTAGCATTGATCAGGAACCCTTAGTCTATTGGCGTCCAGATTTTTCATCTGGATTATCGTTACTTATGCCTACATTTTCTTTTCTAATCACTCCACCATACCTTACGATACAACTTCTATACGATTAGAATGCTCCCCTACCTCCCGCAGTAATGCGGGACTAAAGCTTCGGTACTATGCTTGATGCCCGATTATTTTCCGCGCTCGATCACTCGACTAGTGAGCTGTTACGCACTCTTTAAATGAATGGCTGCTTCCAAGCCAACATCCTAGCTGTCATAGCAATCAAACAACGTTTTTTCAACTTAGCATAGATTTTGGGACCTTAGCTGTTAGTCTGGGTTGTTTCCCTCTCGGCAATGGGCCTTAGCACCCACTGCCTCACTGCTGGATATATTTTACGGTATTCGGAGTTCATCAGGGTTTGGTAGGCGGTGAAGCCCCCTAGCCCAATTGGTAGCTCTACCTCCGTAAAACTTAACTCCAACGCTGCTCCTAAAAGCATTTCGGGGAGTACGAGCTATTTCCCAGTTTGATTGGCCTTTCACCCCTACCCACAAGTCATCCGGAAGCTTTTCAACGCTTATCGGTTCGGTCCTCCATTCTGTGTTACCAGAACTTCAACCTGCTCATGGGTAGATCACAAGGTTT